>NZ_JBGCUE010000006.1 GCF_041102575.1 Tenuifilum sp. 4138str
CCATTCCGAACAGGGCAGTTAAGCCCGCCAGCGCCGATGGTACTGCGTCACAGCGGGAGAGTAGGTCGCCGCCCCCCTTACGCCCCGCGGGATTACCCGCGGGGCTTTTTTATTTTGGTACCCGCCCAGGGTAATCCTTAGCGTCCGAATCCCATCAGTCCCGCATGTTGGCGCGCGTGTCCATACGCGTGCGATAGGTGTATAAAAAAAATTGTGAGCGCGGGCAAAGGAATTTTTACTACATTTACTGAAAGCTACCGGGCAGAGGGGCGTATGCCGCACGCGTTTAAAAACGAGCGGGAGCGAGGGTAATAAAGCGTAAGAAGTAATTATCACGGACTGCAAGTCCGCGCCAGCAATGGGTCCGCGCCAGCAATGGCGAGTGAAATGTTAATGTTACCGCACGGATTGCAAATCCGCGCGAGCGGGGGTATGGTGTAAACAAAGCATTCATTCAAGAATTAAAGGAGAGTATTGTTAAAGCAGAAATTCAAGAACTAATTAATAAAGCAATTAAAGAATATGAACAAGGAAAAACCGAGTAAAGACTTAAAAAGTTGGCAGGAGAATCTTATTGGTTTTTTCGCCTTTTCAGGAATATTATTATTTCTTTGTTTTTTTTATGATAGTATTGTAAATGAAGTATCTGAATCAAGCACAAAAGTTAAATTTTTTAGATCTTTATTAAAATATTTAGATACTAAATTCGGGAAAGAATATGTTTTTGGATTTGTAATAATTATAATGATTATAGCGGGTACTGCTGCTCTGAGAGGTTTTTTGAATAATAGAAAAAAGGAACGCTAGCGCGGATTTGCCTTGTTCGCGCGTCTTCTTTGGATGCGTGCGCCCGGTTTTCCCGCTCCTTTCGCTCGCGTGGCTTTGTAACCGACCGAAGCGAGTTCGGCAAAGCCAACCCGTGCGGTTATTTCAATAAAGCATAGTTGAAATAAACAATAAAGAGTAAGAAGTATTTGTCACGGACTACAAGTCCGCGCCAGCAATGAGGCTGGACAAAAAATTTGTGTACGTGACTGAACAAGGGTATTTTTTACTACATTTACTGAAGGCTACCGGGCGGAGCGGCGTATGCCGCACGCGTTTAAAGACGCGTGCGAACGAATGTAGTGAAAAGTATGCCGTACGCGTTTAAAGACGCGTGCGAACGAATGTAGCGAAAAGTATGCCGTACTCGTTCAGAGGCCGGTGAATGGGGGTTATGGTAAATCCCTTGCCTTAATCAATATTTTTCTAAAGAACGATCTCGATCCTGTTTTCCTTGCTGTTCAACAAACCAAAAAATAAGTTTCTTTCAACTCTTATTCCGCCTTTTCGGTATGGGTTTACCTCATAGGTAAAGGGCGGTTCTACATGGTTTACTTTAAGTGAGCGGGGACTAAATGTTGATTTGGTAATGTGGTAGGTAACACTAAATGGTATGTTACTAAAGCTAAAGTTTACCCTTAAGCCATCAAATTCTTTTGGTAGAACTGGGTCAATAACAACGAACTCATTGCTGAATCGGAATCCGAGTAACCTGCCCAAGATAATACCTATAAAAATTCCAGGTCCACTGGAGTAAACTCGCCATCCACCATGTAATTTAATGTTTCCTTTAATAACTTCGGAGTATAGCTTATCGGCTTCGTACCTGTTTTTAAATAGTACATCAGAGCTGCTGTAATAGCAGTTTGATTGTCGAATATCGCCCTGTTTTACTATGTTTGTGTAACTAATTGGTATTGCTTGCAGTATGGCATAAATAAGTTCTTCGGCTTTGCCAGTTACGGCAAGAGTTTCCGCATATCTAATATGTTCGTGAGTGTACATTAAGCCAATTTCCCTTCCAAAAAATGTACTGCTTTCGGCACGTTGGAAAATTTTTTGTAAACCTCCGCTATACTTAAGGGGCTTATCCATAAGTCGGGCACCATCGGGGCCTAAAAGGTGATTTGTTATTATTTTTTGGTGATTGAAAGCCTGATTTGAATCAAAAATCCCGCTTAGAATACCTCTGTTCATTGGGAGGATGCTATAACTAACTCCTGTTTCACTATCGGAGGGGTGAAGAAGGAGAGTAAAAGTGTTATCGTTTTCTAAATGTCCGTACCCGGCTACAACACCATTGGAAACTAAATATTTATTAAAGTCTGTTTTAATTTTAGTACTTATTTCACCTAATGCTTCGGCCTTATCGGTTAAACCCAATAGCCTATAGACTGTTTCGAACAGCTTAAAGGCCTGGTAATTCATTTCAACCGTCCAGCTCGATACCAAACGTTGTGCTAGTTGGCTGTTAACCGGTTGAAGCGAATCGTTCCAATCGCCACCCCCAAATGGCACTAGTGCAGTGCCAGGAATGAACGATTTAACAATCCTATCAATTAACCGTTCAACATGTTCAATTAGAGGAGTAACCTCCATGCTGTCACCATTATTTTCGGTGTAGTAGGGTAATGGCGAGTTCAGAATATCAACATCTCCGCTATTTATGATGTAATTGGAGAGGGCTATAATACACCAGTAGGCAATATCGCCATGGGCCTCGTGGGCCCTGATGGTTTTATACCTATCAAACATCCACCATTGTGGCCACCACCCATCGGGGTTCTGGTTGGAAAAGATTGTTTGAAGAATTTTTTTTACCTCATAGTACTTACCTAAACTTAACAACATTTCAACAGGACCCTGGGAAACATCGCGTGTACCCCATGCTGCACCTCCAAATTGTTCTAACCCATAGGGAGTGAGGTAATGGATTAGAGCGTTTGACTCAAACCAGGGTATAATCTCGTTAATGATTTCAATTTCATCGGAATTTCCTGAAAGGGTTATTTCTAATCCCGATTTTTCTCTAAATGCCAGAGCATCTTCTAAATCTGCCTGAAACTGTTGGTCGGGGTTGATAATGGTTGACTGGTCAAAAAAGTTTTGAAGCTCACAAATAAAACTTATGCTTAACTGATTAGTTGAATCGGATTTGATAACGACAAACGAATTGGCATAGCTGCTTTCAATATCAATACAATTGCCGTTATCAAATTTTATATTAGCGCAATCCGATTTGTTTATAACCATACGGTATTGGGCTTTAGGGTAATTTTTGGAAAGAAGACTTTCTGGACTAGGGATAAAGGTTAAACCGTTCGGAAAGCCTGACGATTTTACTTGCCAACCGTTCAGCTCATCGAGGTTATTGGTAATGATAATGTTTACTGGATGGCCAGATATTACCTTAAAATCAAAATTTACAATAGGTGTATTAGGTGAAGCCCATGTTGTTACTTGAAAAATATTACTATCGAGCTTATAAATCCATTGAGCATAAATCAATCCCATTTCGTAGGCCGATGGTACACCTAGCTGGTAATACCTATTGTTGATTTCTACAAAAATTCTTTGACCTGTTTCGGGTAAAAGGTTGAATTGACTTGTATTTATCGAAAGTAGTGTATTGAAATTAGTGTTTCCTTGTTTTAGATGAGAATTAAAAACGCCAAACGACCATGTTGTAAGGGAAACAATATTATCATCATGATTTAGATTGATATTGGACTGGAGAATGTGCCCGTGAGGACGATAGGCCAGAATATCTTTTTCTCCAAGTACAACATGCTTGCCCTTGCCATAAAAAAATGAAAGCAATTTGCCGTTATTAAAGTCAGGGAATCGTTTCTCAGGACTAAAAAAATGGTTAATTTCATTTTCACTCAAATCCTGGGATGGGAAAAATTCAGAGCGAATAAAAAGATTATGCTTTCCCTTTTCCCAATTGCTTGTGGTAGGGTATTTGCTTTTGAATTGTTCAAAAAGGTTAGGTAGAATGGCTAAATCGTTTGATGAGGTTGCTGAGGGATGATCGGGCAAAAACCTAAAGACGAAGCTGATTTGATGGTTATTACCACTGCTGAAATCGAATGGTTTTGATTGGATAGCAATAACTGACGATTCAGCAGCACATTCGCCGGGCAATGTATCGAGTTCTAAAGCAAGGGGGATTTTAGTTTTTCGGTATGAGTTGCCGTAAACATAAAGCCCATCGGTAGTGGCCGAGGCTGCACCATTTTTACATGCCGCCATTAACCAAGGGTTCCCGGTAGGTTCTTTCATGTTTTGCCGGCAGCAAACCACAGCACCATACTGAGGATCATCCAGGATTAGCCTTTCAGTGTATTGACTCACGTAGTATTCATTAACTGGGCCAACAGATAGCTGCTTTAAGCCAACATCCTGAATTATTATTATGTCATAATTGGAAGGTGAAGAATTCCCATTAGTTAATTCAATTGACCATAGCCAGCAACTTTCAGTGTTATGAAGCTGAAGGCTGATTAAGTATTCAATACCGTTCCACTTCCCTTTTGCAAAGTAACAGTTATCCTCAAAAGTAAAAACAGAATTACTGCCTGTCCCGAAAAGCATTATGTGTTTCTTGGGGGTATTTCTTTCTCTAAGAAATATACTTGTCCCAAACATTGAGAATGGGTTGGTATCGCGTAAACCTATACGAATACCATTAGATGAAATACGCTTTATTCGGCCATTGCTGTGAAATTCAAATTCTAAATCTGAATTGTTTTTCAGCTTCATTTGTCAAGCATTTTTAGTGTTAACACAATTTCCTTGTTGCTGTGTAAGTAGTTCAATACTATCCGATTGTTATGCCAAATGAGCATAATGGGTTTTTCGGAGATTTCGGCCGACTTAATTTTGGAGATGTTTATCCCTTCAAGAACCATTTCACCAATCAATCCTGGGTCGCCCGTAAGGTGTATAGTAATGATATTATTGTTTGAGTTAATCCCAATAACATCGGAGGTAGTATGAAGTATATTAATGCCTTTACCAATTTCTTTACTAATTGGTGAAATAAAGGCGTAAAGCGGTGGAATCTCAATTTCTCCATCGATTAGTGGGAGTTGAACCCTTTCGTTTGTCTTGGGATGCTTATAGGTAATCTTTCCGCTCTGATTTTCGTTGTAGTAGTTTCCAACAAATAAAAGCGATTCAGAGGTATCATTAAACTTCTGACGTACGGTAATAAAATTGTTAGTGCTCGATGCGTTTGCCAATTGAGCTTTTGAACGCTCTAGTATGGTTGTGTAGGCTTGCAAATGGCCTTCGGTATCAAATCCTAGCCAGGTACCCAGGTGAACTACTTTACCCTTTCCAACATTCTTTTCAAATCCGCAGATACTTCCCCTCAGGGTAAAGGCTATAGGAGTAGCACCATCAATACCCTCTGTTGTATAGGCAATCAGTGGGTTTGAGCATTTAATATCGGTCAAATTATAAAGTTTGATCAAGGGGGAATCAATTATTTCCGGTTGTGATGATTTTATTTTAAAAGTATCCCTGAGTACTGTGCAAGGCTTTTGGTTCATCTCCCTATCGGGTAAGTAGGGGAAAATAACCAAATTACCACCATTAGTCACAAAACTTGCAATGGTTTGCTGATCGGGAGCATTCATCTCATCGGTACTAAAGAGCCAAACCTGCTTATAGGCCAACAAATCGTTCACCGATGAACTGGCTAGGTCAACCATATCGTAGTCAACATTGAGAACCTGGAGGGCTTTGAGCAACCCATCGAAATATGCCGACCGACGGATCCGAGCTGGAACAAATTTTAGTTCTGAAGCTCCGACTTCAGGACGCTCTAGCTCAGTGGCGTAGTATGGTGAGTAGAAAAGGACACATACCTCGGCTTTTCTTTTAGTAGTTAGAATGAGTTCTTCATGGGTTTCAATAAACCTACTCATTTTCTGAACAACAGGGAATGCACTCGATGGTTTAGCTTGGTTATCTAAGGGTGTAAACCAGTAGAAAGTATCACCGGAATATCCCTTTGCGGGTGGGTTTTTACCCTGTGAAAACATGTAGTAATTCCATCCTTTTAGGCCATTGGCAATGCTTGCCTTGTAAAAGAGTTCCATTTCACGCGGATTGGTAACTACATGGTATTCTCTTGATCCACTCTGAAACTCAGCGGCAAACAGAGGTTTTTCGCCCTGCATTGCGCTAACAATGTCGTTGATGATTCTATCGTCGTGGAGGTTCCTATACGAGACAAATTCAGGAATGTGGTCAACTCCAAATATCAACTCACTTTTATCCTCATATAAATCCTCGTACATGGTAATATTGAGGGGGAACTCGTACCCATGACCGTAAATCCATCCGGGAAGGTTATGGTATAAGGGTATTGAAATATTGTGCTTACGAATCCAACTGGATAGTAATCGTAAGTAGTTAGCGTAATACTTTCTCCAGAAACAGTGCCATTCGTAATCGCGGCTACGATCGCCTTTGGATTTATAAGGGGTATTCCCGTCGGGGGGTAACTCAATTTCCTGAAACGAGGTGTAATTACTTTCCCAAAGGGTGTTCAACTCATCAATCGTTGAATACCTTGTTTTGATGAAACTGATAAATTGCTCTTTTACCTGTTCATTGTAATCGGCTTGGTGGGCAAGCCATGAGAATACTCCAATTTCGTTGCAAACCTGCATCATTATTATAGGTCCCCCATTTTGTACCTGTTTTTGGCTAATAATGGGCATAACGTGGTTATACCATTGTTCTACTTTGGAAAGAAATACGGGGTTAAACAGGCTAACGCCATCGCTCAGAACGGCCTCGCCTTTGCTGTTATGCATTTTAATGGTGTCGCCATACTTTTCCAGAAACCAATCGGGCAAACCAGCGCCTCGGTATTCAGCAAGTATAAAAGGACCAGGCTTAACAATACAGGTAAAACCATGTTTTTGGCACAGCTCTATCCATCCTATAAGATCGCGTTCGGGTTGAGTTGTTCCACTAAAGTCAAACTCACCTTCGTTAACCTCGTGCCAAACCCAAGGAACATAGCTGCTAATGGTTTTAAGTCCTGCCTCTTTGGCTTTTTTCAGATGTTCTTCCCATAGCTCGCGTTTAATTCTGAAATAATGAATTTCACCGGAGTTCAGAAATACTTTTTTGCCATTCAAACTAAAATATCCGCCTTCAATTCCAAACTTGTTCATAGTATTTCTATTTTTTAGTGGTTCTGTAGTTTGTTTCGGGTTGTTAATGTTTGCTTTATTTCTTGAAGCCGCTTTTCGGTAAGGTTATATCTAAATATGAATATCAACGAAAGTATACTCATAATAACTGGCAATCCAATTTCAACTACCCTCATCATAAGTAAAGTGAACGGGCTCTGACGTTTTAGGGAAGGAATTTTTTGGGTTATTTCGTCCAACTTACGGATGTTGACGGAATCGATATCATAAATGTTATACTCTTGGAGCACGCAATTTATTTGTGCAATGTCCTTTAGTAACTCTTTATAGTGGTTTCCGTCGCCTTTACCGGCTATTATTGATTCAAAATGGTTCATCAGATCGTAAACATTGTTTTGAGCTTTAATTAAATTAAAGTTCATTTTTTGTTTATTTAATTTTTGTGCAATGATTGATAGGTTGACAGAGTCGGGACTCGATGCATTTAAAACAGAATCCCAATACTTTAGGCTGTCGATAGTAATGCTAAGGTTCTGTCGTAAAGTTACTTTTGCATGAATTTTTAGGCTGTCGGTTTGGGGATTTTCGTGCTGATTTACTCTTTCCAAAAAAGCATCGTATTTAATTGCATTACCAAGTATTTCAGTGTTAATATCTTTTATTTTTTTTATGTAATCGGTGTAGCTCAAAACGTTTTTATCGGTTAGATTTACTTTGATTTCCTTTATGCTACCTTCAAGGTAGTCAACTTTTGTTACCTGGTTCTGGTCGAACTGTGTGAACTCAATAAGGATTCCGGCAACAAAGCTGGCCACGGCAAATCCCATTTTAATAAACCACCAGAAAACCGAGTAAAAGCTTCCTTCCTTTCTATGCCCAGTATTTAAGTCATCCTCATCGCAAATATCACCTACCATTGAGGAGCCAAGGGTGAAGAAGAATAGCATTCCTGCCGAGAGCAGAATAGTAGGAATAATTATCAGGTAAGGATATTCAGGGTTATAGCATACTATTTTTGAAAGCTGTGCGGTGGCCATTAATGCAATGGATAGGATTAATGTATTGCGTTTGCCAAGCTTAGGGCTTATCCAGTTCAACGGAAAAACTGCTAAAAGCCCTGTAATAGCCCATATGGTTCCATTAATGCCAAGCAGATATGCTCCAGCTACCTTATCACCTGAAAAAACGTAAAAAATAGGAATGTATGAGCCCAACAGCGTTACAAAGTTGAAACCGGTTGCAAGGGTAAAAATGGCAAGAGTAAGCCTAATAAAATTCCTGTTTTTTGTGGTATGCTTCATGTCGGTCCAGAAAGGTTTTTTCTCCTGCTTCTGCACTCTAACAAAGCTGGGTTCTCGTAGTTTTGCAGTCCACCAAAAGGAGAGGGGTATAAGCAAAGCTGCAATCATTAATGAAACATAGCGCATTCCATCGGCTTCGTTCCCTCCGGGGCCTTTAAATGTTTCCAGGTTGGCGAGCACAAAGAGCCATGGGGTGCTCATGGCAAAAAGATTTCCCACAAAGCTTTTTGCGCTAAACAGCCGTGTACGCTCATGGGGGTCAACGGTCATTTCCATCCCCAATGCTCCATGAGGGATTTCAAATATTGCGCACGAGGTGTAGAAAAGCAGAAGTGTTACAAGTATGTAGGATAGCTGAAACCACTGATAGCCCGATTCAGAGGGGAACCAAATTCGTATGGTTTCGCCTTTGGGTATCCACCACATGGCCACAAAGAATACTGCTACCAGTATACCTCCTGCCAGTAAAAAGGGTCGTCGGCGGCCCCAGCGAGTGCGAGTATTATCCGAGAGATGCCCAATAATTGGATCGGCTATTGCATCCCAAAGTCGGGGTATAATTAGTATTGTTCCCAACCAAAAAGCGCTTAAGCCTAAACTTATGTTCCCCATGAGTCCAACAAGGATGCCAGCAATATTAAAAAGGGCAATGGGTATTATGCCGCCAGCCCCATAAGCTAATAGCTGTGAAATCTTTATCCTACTATCACTTTTTGTCTGTAAATTATTGTTTTCCATTGTATTGGGATATTAGTAGTAAATTTTTATTTCGCAGGGGATTTCATTAACTCGTATCTCATTTACGTTGTAGGTATTAAGCATAGTACCATTCACTTCTACCCCTTTGGGAAACTTAGAACCATTAAAGTTTCTGATACATATTCCATTGGCTGGAACTCTAATATTTCCGCCAATTTTTATTGTGTAGTGGTCGTTTCCTTTTTTAATAGAGTAAGATAGGTTCCCGTAGTATGTTGGAAGGTTTTGAACCGAAATTCCTTGAGGGCTGTCAATCCAATCCTGTTTAAGAGCTGAGCCAATACATAAGGTGTTGTGGTCAATATCTTCGTAAACAAAAATATTTCTGAAGGCATTAATGAAGTCGCTACCTACCCAGGTGTGAGGCATATCGCCAATGTAAGCCGGGGTTCTATAATCATTCCAAACCACTTCAGCCCAGTGATACCACCCTTGAGGGCGTTGCTGGCTTAGGAAGTAATCAATTAACTCATGGGCTCTTTCGGGCTGATTGAGCATTATGAACGAGCCAATAATTCTGTTCTCATAGGGTGTAAAGTTGACCCAGTTTATTTGGCCCGTTTTTCTCTGGCTAAAGTATGTATAGTACCTTTCAAAGGTATTGTAAATTTCAGGTTTAGGAAGATTTTCGAACTCATTGCATGGAGTAAGTGCAATTGTTGTGGATGTGGCATCAAAATCTCCCAGCTCGGCACATCCTGGTATATAGTTAATATTGTGGTTCTTAATGGTGAGGTTTATCGATTCATATAGATTTTTCCTGAAAGTATCAGTTACTTGCTTAATGCGCGAATATTCCTCATGATTTCCCAAAGCGATTTGAATATCGCAGGCATCCTTAAGCCCTTTAAGGATGAAGAAATTATCCCAGTATGAGTGCATTGGTTTTGCTGAGTATCCCTCGTGGCTAATTGATTCGGGAACTAAACCATAAAAGGCTCTCACACTATCGTTTCCATACCTGAAATAATCAGTGGAGCGTTCGGCTATCAACGATTCGATGTAACCTATTGTTCTGAGGATATAAGGATTCATCTTTCGCAGAAAAGCTGTATCGTGTGTAAAACTGAAGTATTCATGTATTAAGTAGATAAATTGACCGTGACTGTCATGCTCTGCAACAGGATCGGGGCCTCTAAAGTCCACAACACAGGGAACCTTGCCGTTATCATAAAGATTTTGAGCATACCACTCAATAAACTCCTTAACTTCATCAGTAATGCCCGATTTCAGTAATGCCGATGAAGTAAGAGAACCATCGCGCATCCAACTTCTCTCGTACGAACGGGAACCGGGTTGTATGCCATGAATATCGCGGTTAATTAAAATATACATTAGGTTGGCACGGTAGGTTTTTAATAAATGTTCGGCAGTGCTGGGTAAATTGAACTTTACGTATTCGGTTTTGTCGCGCCAGTAGTCCGACACTTTTGCAATTGTATCGACGATATTTTTCGTATTTAATTCTGAGTCATTGATATTTTTTGAATGATATGGCGCAATAGCAAATAGAGTATGGGATTGACCGGCTTTTAGCTTTATGGTGTATTTAACAAATCCACCATTTAAACCTAAATTATCTGTTTCTGCTATAGTTACTTCTTGGAGGTTACTCCGTATCACCTCGGTGGGATTAGCGCTATAGAATGAAGCGGCAAAGAACGACTCAAACTTTTGGGTAAAGTATAGAGAGGTATTATCAACTTCAACCCTATCTTTTGATGCGTTTGTTGATATTTTTTTTATTGTTCCAACACCACCGGCAAGGTTTAAGAACTGGTAGTAGGGGTTAACCTGAAATGGTCGTATAAGTAAGTAAAAATGAATTGTTTGGTTTTTGTTGGTATTGTTTTTTAAGGTGTAACCAATCAGTAGTTTTGATGAACTATTTGCATTTCCGTAGGAGGTAATGCCTACCTGTAAGTCAATATCATCGGTATGCCAATTAACCGTAGGTGTGTAATCATAGGTTTTACCATCAACAAAATAGGTAAGCGATTGAGAGGCTTTTACATTCGACCAATCATAAATTTTATTGCCAACCTTTACAACGGGCTCAATGGAAAAACTTGCTTTTTCAACTTCAACCATGCCATCTTCGTTAATCAGTGCCTCCTTTGAATCGCCACTTACACCTGAAATTGTCCAGTAGGAAGCCTGTTCAAGAAAGTACCGTGGGTAATATCCCTTTGGCGAATTCTTTGCTATGTACCTAAAAAAGTTGTTAAGTGTGTTCGATTCCTCAACCTTTATGATTTCAATATCCTTAATTCCTAAACCCTTGGAATTATTACTTTGGCTTAGTTTTAGTTTTAGGAATCGGGTTTCAAACTCAGGCAGGCGGATGTAGCTTGTGCTGTTAATATTTGAGTTGACATTAAATGGTTTTTCCCAATTTATGGAATCATATGATATCAGTACATCAAATTTTTGGGCTTGTTTGCCTTGCATCCAATTAATTTTTAACCCGCCAATTTCGCGCGGTGCTTTCAAATCAATCAGTATCTCTTGATTATTTTTGTTTTTGGCAACCCAAACGCTTTGGGGCTGCTGGTCAAGTACTTCGGCAATTGGTTTTGATTTTGTACCTGAAATTTCATAGGCAGTTGGAGCAGGGTACTCATTGGAAATTGGGGGTAGGGCTTTAAAGGTTAGACTGTCGATCCATATTTTTCCACTTCCTCCAACGAACGATGCCACGGTAAACTCTATTCTATCAATTCTTCTAAAACGTGTATCGGTGGTTGGCCCCCAAGCAAAACTGATATGACGAGGTTTTACTCTAACCTTTTGCCAGTTTGTAGGGAAATTGTAATTGCGGTTGTTCACCCACCAAACATTGTTACCAGTACTGTCAATAAACTTAATTTCAAAATTATTTGAGGGCGATTCGGCTTTTATGTAAAAGGTTATCTCATAGTTATCTGGCAAATTAATGGGAAAAAGCTTTTGAATACCACAGTAACCTGTACCCTTAGCGAAGTTATATGTTATGCAAATGGATTTGCCGGAAAGACCGTTGTCGGTTTGAACGGTAATATTTACCCCATCCGACTTAATATAGTTCCAGCCTTCAGTTGATTCGAACTGATCGAGAGTTACTGTTTGAGCCTTTACTCCGATGTGAAATGTTAAAACTGATAGCAAAGCAGCAGTAATTGTTGCCTTTAAGTGATGGTTCATACCAAGAGTGTTTTAGTAAGAAAAAAGTTGACGATTCTTAATTTCAGAAAACAATCAATTTAAATTCTGAAAACCAAGTTTCTTTAACCCTGACTGAATTATTGGATCGGGCATTATATAGTCCCAAACCATGCCTGTTCTGAAGTTTTCAATCATAATGAGCATTGGGCCTTGATCAATTCCAATAAAGTCGTTATCAACCCATTTAGCAGTTGGGTTAAATGAGTCGTAAAATCCATATTTACCCCATATTTTATCGCCATAGCGCTGCAACATTGCTTTAGTTGTTGGGAGCACAATTTCAGGAGCAAAAGGTAGCGATGATAGATGCCCATAGGGGGCTATAGTGCCATCATCAAAATAGTTAAGCTCCCTTCCGCTGGCCCCCCTGCCTGCGTATCCGAGAAAAACTTTATTGTCAAAATTATACTTATCGGTTGGCCCATCGCATGCAGTTATTCCCCAGCAAAGTGAATCGTAACCAACCCACCCATGGGGATTATCGATGCAATACTCTCGCTGAGCGTAAGTGGCAATACGGGAGTTAATGAAGTAATCGATTCCTTTTTTGCTCATGTATGAGTCTTGTAAACCACGAAAATCGATAAAAGCATGTGAAAACTGATGGCCAAAAAGTGGCGGGAATGCAACATGAGAAAAATCCTTGTAAGGAGTGTACCAGTTGTAGGATTCAATCCATGAATTGTATGCCTTTTCAATATTTTTCATTCCTGATCCTGCCGCCAGTACATATAGGAATAGCGCTTCGTTATACCCTTTCCAGCCCATATTGTGTAAACCCGATTCCGGATACCATGCCATTGAAATGGTGTAAGCGTATTGCCCTTGAGGTGGCATTTGCATGAAATCCCAGTCAACCCTTTTTATTAAAAAGTCAGCAATTTGGCGAATCTGACGTTCCACGCTATTATTTGCATTATAGTAGTTGCGGGCAAAAATTATCCCCATGAGCAGTAGGCCTGTATCTACCGATGATAACTCACACTTCCATTCCCTTTTTCCAGTTTCCATGTTTAGGAAATGGTAGTAAAAGCCTTTATAGCCCGAAGAAAGAGGGTCAGGACTTTGCTCAGAATTTTTAAAGAATTTAAGGATATTCAGGGTTATTTGGGCTGCCTCATCGCGACTAATCCATTTACGCTCAGCACCTATTGCAAAGCAAGGAATAGCAAAACCTGTTGCGGCAATGCTAATTGGCGACCATTTGGCTGCTCTGTCCTTTACAGCACCCCAATGAGGGTGATGCTCATTCATAAAGTACTGAAAAGTCTTATACTGAATTGAATCGAGCATTTTTTCTTCCTCGGCCGTTAAGGAGTAATTGATTTTGCCCTTTGATGGAAAGCTGATATTATTAGTTTTTGAGCATGAGAGCATTAGGAAGGTAAGCACCATTGATACCTTCCAAAACATTCCAATTTTACCATTGATAGCCATAGCCATGCGTTTTTTAGGTTACCTGCTAGTATTGAAACCAAGACGGGAAAGTCCTTGCTTAACCTCGGGTGCCGACATGAAAAGGTTCCAGCATAAACCGCTACGATAGTTCTCAATCATTACTACTATTGGCCCTTGGTCTATTGCCAAATAGCTTGTACCCCACCAATTTGCAGTTACATTAAATGCATCGTAAAAGCCGTACTCACCCCAAACTTTGTTTCCAAGTTTATAGTAGAGGAAGCGTGCCACTTTTTTCGATTCCTCAGGGGTATAAGGCATGGACGAAAGAGCAGCAGTTGGGCTAATAACTCCAATATCGCGGGTGGGCTCATGCACACCATAGCCTGTATTGTCGTCCGATGCAGTTAGCCCCCAGCAATCAGCGCTATATAAGGGGTATCGTCCAGGATTAACAACACAATGTTGACGGTTAATAAGGGTGTGGTTTACGTTTTGCTGCCAGTAGTTTGCATAGTTATCACTTAAATTTCTGGGGTCAAGGCCCATAAATGAGTAATGGGCAAAGAAAAGGGGCCCCCCGTAGTCAAAACCAACCGGTAGGAATATTCCATAAAAAGTCTTCCCGTTGGTAATAGCTCCATTCCTTGCCCAACCGGAATGGTAAACCGAAGGGTTAATGGGGTAGGTAGTTGAAGAAGCGGCTAATACATAAACGATTAATGCCTCATTGTAGCCTCTAATTTGCATATTTATTGCCCAGCCAACGGTAGGCGACCAGTGCCAGTATAGAACATCCTCGCCACCCTTAGTGTACCATGTCCATTCTACTCCATTAATCAACTCATTTATTTGGTTTATTAAGTTGTTTTCAGAACTCTCATTAGGGTTAAGGTACTGCCGGAGTGTGATAAGCCCCTGAACCAGAAACGCGGTTTCAACCAAATCGCCTCCATTATCGTTTGTGCTAAAAGGATAAACTTTGCCTGTTACACCGTTATACCAATGCCCCCATGCGCCATGAAACCTATCGGCATCTTTAAGGAAATTTACAATGGTTGAGAAACGGCTTATGCCTTCGGCTCTGGTTATGAAACCTCGTTCAATGCCAACAATGATTGCCATTATGCCAAAACCACTACCTCCAATTGTAACTATATCGCCCGATGTATTCCTTTCCCTTGCCAAACCTGAGGTTGGGTGGGCAAAATCCCAAAAGTACTTAAAGGTACGTTGCTGAATTAGCGTTAATAGGCTATCGTCCGAAATTTGCTGAAACTTATCGGTTGAATCGAGCTTAGTGAAAAACTTGGCTGTATACCCATTTATGATATTGCCACCCAAGTTTTTGCCTTGCGATACTGTGAACCGATAAAGGGTGAGCGATTTCAGATCTTGGTTTGGTGTTACACTTAAAACTCTTGAGTCGCCTGAAAATTTATGGGTGTAATTATTGTATGTATCTCCAGAGAAGTAAATATTGTAGGTATCAATCTTAAGGCTATCAACTGGTTTATCAAAGTAAACTTTTATGTTTGGTTTAAAACCAATATGGTTGATTTGACCATTGTCATAAACTTTAATCCCGTCAATGGTAATTGAGTCGACCATTATATTTCCAATGGGTTTTACCGTCTCCTCTTCTTTGCAAAAGGTTACGGTAAGTAAAATTCCAGTTAGTGCGATTATCGAAAAAACGTACTTCATAGGGTTTAATAAAAAATAGGGTGGGGTGTTTCCCCCACCCTAAAAATTCGGTTATTCAGTAATTTGTGATACTTCGGCATCGTACAGAGCCTTAACTTCTGTAGCTGATAGTGCTTTATCGTAAACACGGAGTTCATCCAGGTTGCCCATGAACCAACCCATCCATTCATCAGTGGCTTGAGAATCGGTTTTTGGTCTCCATGCACCAATGTTAAGCACGTCGGCGTTAACAAAGTTCAGATCGCCAAGGGGTTCCTGCTGATCGTTGGCGTAGCGATTTTCAACTGCTTCAGGGAATTCAACTTTTACGCCATCCTTGTAAATCATAAACTTGGAGGTAGTTGCGTCGTACTGGAACACAAGGTGCATCCATTTATTTACCTGGAAAATTGATTTCTTTGCTTCAATCCATTGACCTTCCCAAGGAACACCTACTTTTTTAAAGTGTAGCTTAAAGAATAGTGAATCGGCACCAGGATCAGTAAGCCTCTCAATCATGATTGTGAGGTTTCCCCAGAATAAATCATCGGATTTTCCGATTTCGATAACTTTAGGTACAGGCGTACCATCTACTTTAGGGGATTTAATCCACATGGCAACAGTGTAAGACTTTAGGGTTTTAAGTTTGCTGTTGTCAGGTAGATTGTAGCGTAGATATGCGCCACTGGCACCCTGGTAAGCCTTACCCCTACGACCTACAACGTAAGTAACATTAGGCTGTTGCGATGGGGTAATATTACCAATGGTTTCAAGGGCATTGTCGTCAAATGGCATGTAAGCAACCAGGTTAGCTGTTGCAATGGTACTTGGATCAACCTTCCCATTGTCATTGTCATCATCATCTTTACTGCATGCGGTGAATAGTAATCCACCCATTACTACAGCGCCAAAAAGAAGCGCACCAAAAATTCTGAATTTGTTCTTCATAGGACTTAAATTTAAGTTAGACATAGGTTTAAATTGATTAATTTGATTAATATCCGTTATTCTGAGTTAAATTTGGATTCAGTTGCATTTGGGCAGCCGGTATTGGGTAATGCTCATGCTTTCCCACCACAAATCCCTTCGATGCAAGTGCGGTTGCTGCCTGATTTGTCCGCACCAGATCAAAATACCTGTCCTCCTCCATGGCCAGTTCGGCACGGCGTTCGTCCCAAATGTCCTGTAGAGTAGCTCCGCTGATACTGGGTAAACCAGCTCTGTTTCGAACCATGTTAACAGCATTATCGGCACTTAAGCCACAGGTTAAGGGAACAGTAGCGCCTTGCACCAATGCCTCGGCATACATCAAAAGGATATCGGAATACCTGATCACCCTGATGTTATGGTCAAAACCATACCCATTGTACACCCATCTATTTTGCGATGAGGGTGTATATACCTTTCCGTTGTAAACAGGGTTGGTGCAACTCATTTTAATGCTGTCGCCTTCCGGTGTTTTAGTTCCCCTGTAAAGCAGTGTAGTTGCGGGTCTTATTATTTCACCACGCGCAGAATAAAAATCGATTAGGTTTTGACTTGGTGTACAGAAACCCCAGCCTTGCATATTGGCAGGTGAGTTTCCGCGCGGCCCCTGTACATACCCATACTCAAGATAAGCAGCATCGCCCGATGACTTTCCAAGTGTAGAACTTTGAATTTCAAAAAGCGATTCCTTTGAATTCTCTCCATCCATGCTAAATACTTCGCGGAAGTTATCGAGAAGTCTGAACCTGCCCGATGCAATAATTTTATCGGTTAGGGACGCTACTGAGTCCCATTCCGATTGGTATAGGTGTACCTTAGCCTTTATTGCCATTGCAGTGTATTTGGATATTCGGCCACCCCATTCCTTGGTGTAACCATCGGGTAGAACAGCAATGGCCTCTTCCAGGTCTTTCTCAATGAAAGCGTATAATTCATTTGTACTAGCCTGACTAAGTGAGGCTAACTGTTCAGAGGAAAGAACTGTGTCTACAATAGGTACTCGCCCAAATAAACGGGTCAGGTTAAAGTATGCGTACGCTCTAATGGCTTTAGCCTCGCCTTGGCATTGAATGGCATAATCGCGATCTGGTTTATTCTGTAAGTTTTGAACGAATAGGGGCATTTGATGAATGGCGTAGTTGGCACCGCTAACTATATCGTAGTAACCAGTCCACAAGGAATTTATAAGACCATTGGTAGGCTGAAAGGTCAGGTTGTCAATATCGCGCATTTCAGGGTTATCTTCAGGTGTACTACCCTTATCGGCATTATCCGAGGCAATTTCAAACGCCCCAATGTAGGGGAAAACATGTGCTCCCCAGTTTCTCAACTTGGCGTAGGCAGCGCTTACTGAAAGAAAAATATTTTCGGACTTGGTGTAATCAATTCCGGTTGTGGGTAAGGTTCCCTCCTGCCGAAAGTCGAGAAAATCTTCACAGTTCCAAAGTAACAGAACCGATGCAAGTGTTATTATGATGTATCTTAATGTTTTCATGGCGCTTAGATTTTGAGTTAAAATATCAGCTTAATGCCCAGTGTATAAATGGCTTGCATGGGGTAAACATTGAAGTCGATACCACTACTGATAGGCGATCCTCCAACTTCAGGGGTAAAACCTTTGTATGTAAAGAATGTGTATGGGCGTTGGGCTGTGAAGAATACCCGAAATTTGGGTACGTAAGGAATTTTATCGGTTGTGTAGCCTATTTGCACATTCTGAATCCGAATGTAAAAGCCATTTTCAACAAAGAAATCGTTAGCTTGCTGAATAAATGAAGAGTTATAGGCTTCAGCCGATGGGTAATCGGTCGATTTATTTGAGGTAGTCCATCGGTTATTGTAAAAATCTTCATCGTAGTTTCCATCGGAAAATACATCCCTGTTCATCCTTTTGGCATTCAAAATTTTGTTGCCATACTGTCCGGTAATGGAAAGGCTTACATCAAATTTTTTGTAGTTTAAACCAAAATCAAACCCCGTAATTAGCCAAGGTATTGCACTACCCCGGTAAACTTTATCATTTTCATCCACAATCTTATCGCCGTTTTGATCCTTATACTTGAAATATCCTTTATCCTTAATGGCCTGACTTACTGGGTCGCGTAAAGCTTCAAGTTCACTCTTGTATACACCGTCAATCTCATACCCGTAGAATGAGCCTATGGGGTGCCCTACAGCAGTTCGGGTTGTGTAGTTCCCCCTTACATAACCACTGGGGATGTACTCCCTACCATTAAGTTCAAGAACCTCGTTATGATTGAATGTAGCGTTGAACGAAATGTTATAGTTAAGATCCTTTGATATCTCGTTTTTGTAGTTCAGCGAAAACTCAACACCCGTATTCAACACTTTTCCATTATTACCTAAAAGTTCAGCAATACCACCTCCTGTGGCAATGGGAGCATAAAACACTACATTGTTGGTAACGCGTCGGTAATAATCGAGTTCACCCGATAATTTTTGATTTTTAAGGGTAAAGTCAATCCCCATATCCAGTTCTGTAACAGTTTCCCATTTCAAGTAATTCTGCAAAACAGTTTGAGCACCCATGCCATCCACCAAATTATCGCCAAACACTCCTGAACTTCCAACGCCAGTTTGACCAAGAATCATCGAGGAGTTGGCGGGTATATTATCATTGCCAAGCATCCCCCAGCTTAAGCGTAGCTTCAGGTTGGCAAACTTTTCATTAATTCTACTAAAGTTTTCCTGGGTGATATTCCATGCAATACCCAATGAGGGAAAATAACCCCATTTTTGTTGATATTTTGAACTTGCATCGGCACGGAACGTAAGGGTTACAAGATATTTATCATTGTGGTTCAGAGTACTCCGCGTAAAAAACGAAAGTCCGTTGTACCTTGCTGCAGCGTCGTAAGCATTACGGTCGCGGAATGAGCCATTAATAAGGTATTTCGATTGATCATCATATCCGGGAACGCTATTGGCATAGCCCGAAAGGGTTTCCCATTTCTCCATTCTGACTGAATGCCCTAGGAGTATGGAGTATGATGTTTTTCCAGCACTATTCTTATAGGTTAACAGGTTATCAATAATTTGTTTGGAGGCGCCTCCAAATGTTTTTGTCAAGCTTGATTTGGTTACTCCCTGCGAGCCACCAACATAGAACTGAGGAGTATAGCTGCGTTGGTTCCAGTTATCTTGATCCTGATTGTAGGCTGCACGGTAGGTTAGTTTATCTTTAATAATATCGAGTTCAGCATATATACTGAAAACCTCTTTATGTCCTTTTTCAAAGTTATCGACATAGTAAGCAGCCGCAACAGGATTCCCGTACTGGTTACCAAATCCATATTTTTGCGGAGCACCAAACTTTACAGGGTAGGCATCGCTGTTTGCTGGGTCATAAACTGAGTAAACAGGTGGGTTAACATATGCCCCAAAAAAAGCTCCAGTATTTGGGTTGAACCTGGAGTAATTGGATATAATGGTATTAATGCCAATTTTTAAGTTTTTATTTACTTGCTGGTCAAGTCTTCCCCTGATGTTATAGCGCTGGTAATTGTTCTGGGCATCCATAATACCGTTCTGGTATATATAGTTTCCCCCAATTGAGTATGAAGTCTTATCGGTTGATCCAGAAATGTCCAGGTTATGATTATTCATACCAGCTGGGCGAACAAGTTCCTGATACCAATCGGTGCTGGTAGGGTAATCGGCAGGATTTTTGGGAACATAACCCGGGATATTCTCATTTGCCTCGTTAAGGAGAGTAATATATTGATCCTTTGAGGCCATTTTAAGGATGTTTACTGGAACTTGGAATCCAACGTAGCTATCGTAGCTTACAGTAGGTATACCCGTTTTGCCTTTCCTGGTGGTAACAATAATTACACCGTTTGCGGCTCTAACACCGTAAATAGCAGCGGCCGAGGCATCTTTGAGCACTGTAAGATCTTCCACATCGCTCGAGCTTAAAAAGTCGATGTTGTCAACAAAAACTCCATCTACCACGTAAAGGGGTTTTGCATAATCGCCAATTGAGCCAACTCCCCTTATTTTTACTGTAGCTCCGCTACCTGGTTCACCGCTGTTAATAATTTGAACACCGGAAACTTTGCCTTGCAAGGCATTCATTGGGTTCGATGCAACCTGTTTTGATAGCTCGTTACCTTTAACTGTCACAATTGGGGCAGTAAGGTCCTTGGCTTTCTGGGTTCCATAGCCAACCACAACAACTTCCTGAAGTTGAGTTGACTTCAATTTTAGAGTAACATCTATTACCTTCTGATTTGTAATTTCTACCTCTGTATCCTCAAATCCTACAAATGAGAACACTAAGATCTTATCGCCGGGGAGCACCTCAATTTGGTAGTTTCCTTCCAAATCGGTATTGGTACCCCGGGTTGTGCCTTTAACAGTAACGTTTGCACCGGGAAGTTTTTCGCCTGTATCGCCCGCCTTTACAGTTCCTTTAATTAATTGCTGTGCAAATGATGAACTGAAAAGTAGAACAAGCAAGAAAGTTCCCGCTATGCGTATTAAAGTTTTTGGTTTGGTTTGAGTTAGGCTGTGCATAGCTTTTTGTTTTTTGAACAATTCGTTTAAAACGTTTGCGCAATCAAAATTATATTGTGGGTTAGCTAAAGTCCACTATTTAACATCATCATTAATTACGGGGGTCGAAAATCAACCCAGGATTCCGTTGCTCAATACTACATCACTTCAAATCAAAGGATTTTTAAATAATTGGTAAACAAATAAATACAACAGAATGTTTTGTAAAATTTTTAAAGTATGATTTGAAGAAATTAACCTAATAATTTCACTCAAGTGCCATGATTTAACAAATTAAACAGGACTAATAAAACGGAAAGCCTGAAGCATAAATAGAGGAATGAGTCGGAATAGATGAAATATAATGGGGTAAGAGGAAGTTAGAGGAAAGGGAAACAGATAAATCTAATATATTGTTAGAACAATTGAAAAATTGAAATGAAACAAAGCGGAGCCCTACTAAAACTTAAGTATGAAGTCGTTAAGATTTTCGTTAGTGTCGAGCCCTAATCGTTTTCTTAATCGGTACCTTCGTTCCTCTACCCCACGGATACTAATGTTAAGCAGGGGTGCAATTTCTTTTGACGATAGATTCATGCGAAGGTATGCGCAAAGCCGCAAGTCGCTTGGTGTAAGCGATGGGTAATTCTCTTTTAATCGTCTAAAGAAGTTTTGATGGGCCTGATCGAATAGTTTTTCAAAGATTTCCCAGTCGTGATCGCTTTCAATGTCTTGGGTAATTAACCTGCTTATTTTGCTGTAGTACTTATTTGGGATTCGGTACCCCAGTTCGTTCTTTAGGCCTTCAAGTTCTTGGGCAATATCCTGTAAGAGTTGGTTTTTGCGGACAATTGCCATTGTGCTCAACGCCAATTGCGAGTTTTTATTTTCGATATCGGCTTGCAACTTTTCGTTCTGAAGTTTTATGATAATCTTTTCTTTTTCTTCCTTTTCCTTGTTAATTTTCTCAAGTTCAAGTTTACGTTTCTCTTCGTAATGCTTTTTCACTTTCTTTTTATACCTTGCTCTTGTGTACGCTGTAATTGCAAAACCAAGAAGAATGTAAAAACCAATTGCCTTCCATGATGCGTAAAGGGGAGGTAAAACCTTTATCGTAACGGTGGCGTTTGGGGTAATATGACCCTTTGAATCTAGTGTTCTAACCTTGAACCTGTACGTACCGGGCGAAAGTCGTTTGTAGTCAATTGATGTATTTGGGGTCCACTCGCTCCATTCCCGGTCAACACCATCAAGCATATACTGGTAGAAGTGTTTAACACCAATAATATCCTTTGAAGTAAATGAGAATGAAACGTTATTTTTTCGCCATGGGATTGTGAGTTCGTTATTTCTATTTAAGCGGGGGTGGTTTTTTACATTTTGTTCGCCGTTCCAAATTACAACCTCTGTAATAATTGGAGGGTGAATGTCGATAGGAATTCTATCGAACATTTTTAAGTTAAGAATGGAGAAACCATTATCTAAGCAAATAATTTGAAGGCTATCATTAAGGCTAACAATATTTTCGTATCCATCAACCATTTCAATATTGTAGGCTTGGGGCAATATTCTATACTTAAGTTTAGCTTCACCGTAGCGTATTTCAAATAAACCCCATTCATCATCTTTTATAAACCAGTAATGGTTTGCTGGGAGCGAAATTATTGCTTTACATTTTTCAAAACCCTGCAGCTGGTAATTGATTTCGTTAAAGGGTATGAACTGCTCGGAAATATCGTCCCATCTTAAAATATTTTTTTGGGTTGGTACTACTATTCTGTTTTCAATTTTATATATTCTGTTTGTGTTGATATTCAGATTGTTTTTTATTCCTATGGTATCAATTTTCACAATTTCTGAAAGATCGTTACTGATTTGAGCACGATAAATTCCTGTAACTGTGTGGCCTAGCCACAAGTAGTTTTGAAAATCGATCTGCAAAAAGCGTGTAGGCGATGAGTATGTGGGTATTATTTTATTTACCCTGAGCGAACCATTCTCGTATGAGTAAGTAACTAAATTTCTGTAGGTGCTTTGAATGAATAAACTAGGTTCTATGCCAAATCGTTCAAGATTATAACCGCCTGAAATGTAGCATACTTTGTTCAGATTGCCATTGGAATATGAGTAGGTACCATTATTTAAACCAAAGTAAAGCTTGTTACCAATTTGCTTGGTAAACCAACATTGACCTTGAGTTCCGTCAATCACACCCTGGTTCTCAAATCCGCCCCTTGGGTTGAAAGAGTAGGTATATACTCCTTGGTTTGTTGCAAGGAATAGTTTATTCTGTGAAAGGGCTCCAGAGTAGCACGCAAAGCTTTCCTTTTCATTAACATATGTGCTAATTGGTGAGTTAAAGGCCACGTAGCTTATACCCTTGTCTTTTCCTAACCAAAGATTTCCAATTGAGTCGAATTGCATGGAGAGGATTGTATTGTTATGAATTAGCTTCGAGTCGATGTGATGTAATAGTTTCCCCTTGTTATCAAAAATAAAAACACCTTCAAGTATTGTACCTATGGCAAGTTTACTTCCTTCGCTTAGGGCAATGTTTGGATTTGATTTTATAAGTTGAATATCAATGGAGGTTTTCCATGGAGTGAAAGCGTTTCCATCAAACCTAAAAATTCCCATTGTTGAAGTGAGAAAAAGCGTATCGCTATTAAGCACCACAACCGATTTAACCTCAGTGTTTTTGAAAATTTCACTCCCTTTAATCTGTTTGAGGCCTAGTGTATCAACACGGTAAATTGGTCCGTTAATGGCTTGAGTGAAAATATTTTCACCGGCTTGCATTAGCAGAAGAACTGAGAAATCCAGGGGTATTTTACCAATTCTATCCTTTGACAGGTAAAAAATTGTTCCAAAGCTTTGAAAGAAAATAATATCCTTGATAGCTACAATACGCCAGAACTCCTCATTGTGTATACTAGATCTAAAAGGCTTAGCAAGCGAAAAGTAATTGCCAACACTATTGTTCAATATTTCATAGTAGCCAAAATCCTCAAAGCTTCCCGTGTAAATTCTATTTTTAGCTGTCAAAACAGAGCGTATTGTTGTATTGTTTGGATGAGGTTTAATCTTCCAACTAGCACCATCAAAGCAAAGCAGTCCATTATTGTTACCAAACAGAATATGATTTTGCATGCCAAGGCAGATAGACCAGTTCTGATTTCCTGCCCGATATTCCTTTTTCTCAAAGTTATTTATAAGAAGCGAACTTTGACAGTAAGTATAACTACTTAATGTCAGCAAAATATTTACTATCAGGAAACTAAGCTGACGGTTCAAGGCTTTTACTATTAGGTTGTGGTAATCCTTGAACAAATATATCAAATTTCGTCAAATATTCAACCACTATTCCGCTATTACCCCAGAGCCAATCAGCTCATCGTCAATGTACCATGCTGCAAATTGACCTGCTGTTATTCCTCGTTGAGGGGTATCAAAAATCAGGTAGTAGGCGTTATCGGTGTGGTATAGGGTTGCTTTCTGCAGAGGTTGGCGGTATCGTATTCGAGCCAGAACCTGCAACGATTGCCCTGTGGGCAATGCTAAATCGGGGCGCACCCAATGAACCTCGTTGGGGCTCATGGAAAGTCCTGAGCGGTATAGCCCCGGGTGGCTTTGCCCCATACCAACGTAAACAATGTTATTCTCAATATCAGTAACTATAACAAATAGGGGTTCGGCCTTACCTCCAACATTCAAGCCTTTCCTCTGACCAATAGTAAAAAAGTGAGCGCCCTGATGCTCGCCAACTACCTTACCATCGGAAAGCTTATAGGTGTATGGTTTTGAGAGCGATGCTAAATCGGTACTATTAATACTCGGCAACTGGGTGTAAAACTCGGCAGGTATTTCAACTATTTTCCCCTTTTTAGCTTTAAGCTTTTGTTGCAGGAACACTGGCAAATCAACCTTCCCTACAAAGCATATTCCCTGCGAATCCTTCCGCTCTGCCGTTGCAAGGCCAAGTTCAGCTGCAATTTTCCTAACCTCGGGCTTATGCAAATGACCAATCGGAAAGAGCGCTTTACTCAGCTGTTGCTGGTTTAGCTGGCACAGAAAGTAGCTTTGATCCTTATTGGGATCAACTCCGGCAAGTAAGCGGTAAAGAGTAGTGTTATCTTTTGTGATAGTTTCTTTTCTGCAGTAATGCCCGGTTGCCACATACTTTGCACCAAGTTTTAAGGCTGCTTCCATAAAAGCATCAAACTTTATTTCTCTGTTGCAAAGTACATCGGGGTTTGGTGTGCGACCCTTGGAATACTCGCTGAACATGTAATCTACTACTCGCTGGCGGTACTGGTCGCTGAGGTCAACAAACTCAAAAGGGATATTAAGTTTACGGGCAACCATCTCAGCAAATTGTTTATCATCGTCAAAAGGGCAATCGCCCTTAAGTACACCCGTGGTATCGTGCCAGTTTTTCATGAACATCCCAATAACCTCATAGCCTTGCTGCTTTAATAGGTAAGCAGCAACGCTTGAATCTACACCACCCGAAAGGCCTACTACAACTCTTTCCATTTCCTTAGTTTAGTGCTGCAAATTTAACAATTACTATTTTTTAGTCAGATTTTTATGTAAGTAATAGGAATAAATTCTTCAATTTCATAAATTTAATGGATTAAATTTTAAGCCTATCATTTAATGCGTTTTACAATAGTTTTATCTCTACTCAGCCTGTCGGTTGTGTCGTTTGCACAGCGATACAATATTGAAATCATTGGTCTAAAAACTGGTTTACTGCATTCCTTGGTTACTGGTATTGATCAGGATACCCAGGGGAAAGTATGGTTGTCTACCGGAGGAGGGCTTTGTAACTACAATGGATTTGAGTTTAAATACCTGACTACAAGGGACGGGCTCAACTATACCCGCTTAACCGATGTTACTGTTGATGCCGAAGGCAATATCTGGGCAAGCTCATCGTTGGGATTAAACATGGTTAGGGGTAATAGAATTTTAACAATTCCCAAAGATACAATTGGCGAAGTAGCCTCACTTGGCAAATCAAGTAATGGGGTTTGGGTTTTAAGCAATAGGGGTGTGTTCAGGGTTGCTTTTAGCAAGGAAAAATTTGATATTATTCAGTACTCACTACCGGTCAACTTAAACGTTGCCTTAAGTCCTATCTTTCAGGACAGGCCTTTAACCGATTTTGTTTTTCAATCCACTTTAAGCAATGTATATGTAGGGCATAAGGGAACTCTTTACAAGTTAAGTAACGATTCCTTCAGCCCTTTAACGTTTGAACCCTCGGTTTATGTTAATGCATGTAGTGAAAATGCAAATGGCGATGTTTTTGTAGCTACCAGTGATGGGCTATATAGGCTAGTTGATGATAAACCTGTAAAAGTAAATCACCCGTATGCCAGCAGGATCGATATATTAAAGTTTGTTTGTATTGGCAGTAAGATATGGTGTAACGGAAAGCTTAAAGGGTCTGACGAGGTTTCAATCCATGCTTTTGACCTTGAAGATGAAAGTTTTAACCGAAAGTTAGGTGTTAAGAATGGCCTGCCCGATATCCCCTCAAAGCTATATGTTGACCATGAACATAACATTTGGATTTTAACTAATAATGGCATAGCAATCCTAAAAGGTGAAGCATTTACCTGCCTTACTACCAACGATGGTTTAATTGGCAATAAAATATGGGGGATTTGCAGGGTAAGTGATGGTACTTTATGGGCAGGAACCATCGGTGAGGGTTTATCAGTTATTAGCCCAACCAGGATTTACCAGTATTCCACTAAAAATGGACTTCCTGATAACTATGTTGGTAAGATATTCGAATCGTCCAGCAGGAAAATTTATGTTGGCACAAGCAATGCCGGGTTAAACCTTGCAACTTATGTAAATTCCACTTTAGGCTATTCCTTTAATAGGCTTCCATTGCTTCCAAATGATAGGGTTAGAATTGATGATATAGCCGAGGACCGGCAAAAAAGGATTTGGGTTGCCACATCTAAGGGCTTGTTTTATGCAAATGATGGAATTCATTTCAACCATTTCCCCCTTTTTGATGGCGATACAGGAGGCGTTTTTGTCCAAAAGTTACAGATAGATACTTTAAGAAAGCGAATGTGGGTAGGAACTCGGTTCAACGGTATTTTCTTTATTGAAAACGACAAACCCTTTAAGTTTACTGGTATCGATAAAAACGCTGAAATATCAACAATAACACAAGATTTTAAAGGTGACATATGGTTTGGAACCCGGAATAGCGGGGTTTTTCATTATGATGGTTCAAACATAAAGCAGATTAAGGAGACCGATGGTGTTTCATCAAATCTGATTTATGTACTCTATGCCGAAAGCGATTACCTTTGGATTGGAACCAACCTGGGATTGGATAGGCTTAGCCTCGCTGAGTATAGCAAGGGCAAAATAGATTTGAGGCATTATGGCTCTAGCGAGGGTTTACCCGATTTAGAAATCAACCTAAATGGCGTGTTAGCCGATGGAGATGATGGCTTTTGGATAGCCACAAACGGCGGACTTGCCCATTACCAGAAGAGCCTCGATAAAATTAATAACATTCCCCCAAAGGTGAGCATTACCAATCTACTCCTACGCTCGCAACCCACCCCTTGGGCCGATTATGCCTCTGACATTGATGAGCTCACCGGACTCCCTTCCCAGCTAAAACTTAGTTACTGGCAAAACCATTTAACCTTTGAATTTGCGGGTGTTAGCTTTAAAAACCCACAGGGCGTAAAGTATGCCTGGTTTTTGGAAGGATTGGATAACAGTTGGATTGAGAGCAAGAACCGGCAGGCGGTTTATAGTAACCTACAGCCCGGAAAAACTTATCGTTTACACCTGAAAGCAGCCAATAGCGATGGCATTTGGTCGGGCGAGGTTGTATCGATGCCAATATATATTGCTCCCCCGTTCTGGGCAACATGGTGGTTTAGGCTTTTATCAATCATTGCCATTGGGTTGTTAATTTACTGGTATGTGAATCGTAGGATACAATATTTAAAGGAAAGGCAAGAGGAACTTGAAGCTATGGTTGAACAGCGCACCGTGGAACTCAGGAAACAACTCGATATTGTTGATGATAAGAACAGGCAGATAATGGATAGTATTATGTATGCAAAGTTTTTGCAAACATCAATGTTGCCTAGTGTAGATGATTTTAAGAAATATTTTAACGATGCCTTTATCTTTTACCGTCCTAAGGACTTTGTTAGTGGCGATTTTTACTGGTTTTGCCACCATAAAAACTTATCGGTTTTTGCTGTGGCCGATTGTACAGGGCATGGTGTTCCCGGTGCCATTGTTAGTGTTATTTGCGAGAATGCTCTTAGGAATGCAGTAAGGGAATGTGATTATCAAAATCCTGCACAAATTCTCACCATTACCAACGCTCACGTTGTTGAGTTCTTTACCCAATCTCAAAAAAGCATTCACGATGGTATGGAGATAGCCCTGGCTATTTTCAACCACCAAACTTTTGAGTTAGATTTTTGCGGAGCTAAGCTACCCCTATACTACATAAGCGGAGGGGAAGTGGTAAAGTTAAAACCTGATATCTACCGTATAGGGTGGGATACTGAAAGGGTAGTTTACAATAATCAACGGGTAAAACTTTCAAAGAACGATCTGATTTTTGCATTCACCGATGGTTTTTGCGATCAGTTTGGGGCTGAAACGGGACAAAAATTCTCTTCGGCACGTCTTAAGAGTTTACTGGTTGAGAACAACCAGCAACCGCATACATACATTGAGCAGTTGCTATCCATTACCTTTGATCAATGGCGAGGTTTTAGTGAGCAAACTGACGATGTTTTAGTTATGGGAATCAAGGTTTAATAATGCCTTTTTGAACCATTCAAAAAGATATATTGTTTAATGTAGATAAGTTAATATACATATTGAGATGATCGAAAGGATTATAAGATTTAGTATTAACAGCAAGCTAATTATAATCTTACTAACACTAACCATAGCACTATTTGGTGTTTATGCTTTAACCCAAATCCCTGTTGGTGCGGTTCCAGATATTACCAATAACCAGGTTCAGGTTATAACCACCAGTCGAAACCTATCGACCCAGGACGTTGAACAGTTCATTACATACCCTGTTGAGCTCGAGATGTCAAATCTTCCTGGAGTGAAAGAGATACGATCGGTATCAAAATTTGGCTTATCAGTTGTAACCATTGTGTTCGAGGAGAATCTGGGAACTTACCTGCCCCGGCAGTTAATAGCTGAAAAGCTTAAAGCGGCAGCAGCCAATATTCCCGAAGGTTTTGGTGAACCTGACATGGGGCCTATCTCAACCGGGTTGGGGGAGATATACCAGTATGTGCTCGACGTAAAGCCCGGATATGAGACCAGGTATACCACCACCGACCTAAGAACCATTCAGGATTGGTTTGTAAAACGTCAACTATCCGGCATTCCTGGAGTTGTTGAGGTGAATACCTGGGGTGGATACCTCAAACAGTATGAGGTGGCTGTCGATCCGCAAAAGCTAGCCCAGTATGGAGTGTCTATCATTGATGTTCTTAACGCTTTGGAACAAAACAACGGCGTAGCCGGTGGTGCTTACATTGAGCGCGATAATCAAAGTTTCTTTGTACGCGGCGAGGGGTTGCTGAAGTCACTTGCTGATATTGAGCAAATACCTATTTCCACAATTAATGGTATTTCAGTTCGTATTGCCGATGTGGCTAAGGTGCAGGAGGGGCATGCCAACAGGTTTGGTGCCATTACTGCCAATGGTCAGGGCGAAAAGGTTATGGGGCAAATAATGATGCTTAAAAACGCTAACTCTAATAAAGTGATTGAAGCGGTTAAGCAGCGTGTTGCCGAGGTACAAAAGCATTTACCCGAGGGGGTTTATATTAACCCCATTGTGGAACGCAGCGAGTTAATCTCAAAAACTACTAACACTATACTTGAGAACCTGATATTTGGCTGCTTGATAGTTTTCCTGGTGGTTTTACTGATACTCGGGAATTTAAGGGCCGCACTGGTGATTTCATCGCTTATTCCACTGGCATTGCTATTCACCATATCAGCAATGTATATCTTTGGTATCGATGCCAACCTGATGAGCCTTGGCGCGCTTGACTTTGGAATTATTATAGATGGGGCTGTAATTATTGTTGAATTCATTGTAATGAAACTCACGCTGAGGTCCAATGAAATTACTGGTATTGAAAACACGGAGCGTAAGAAAATTTTTGATACCATCTCGTTCCAGGGCGCATCAAAAATGATGAACTCAGCAATATTTGGGCAAATCATCATACTTATAGTATTTATCCCAATCCTTTCGCTTGCAGGAGTTGAAGGAAAGATGTTCAGGCCAATGGCCTTGTCGTTTAGCTTTGCGTTGCTAGGAGCAATGTTTTTTGGGTTCACATGGTTACCCGTGGCTGCATCGCTTTTTCTACGTCCGCAGAAAAGTAATTGGGCTGTAACCCGATGGGTTATGTGGTTACTGCATTCCTCCTATAAACCTGTAATTGAGTGGGCATATAATCATAAACGATGGGTATTGGGTTTAGCCTTTGCCATGTTACTTTTTTCCGGTTGGGTTTTCACCCGCCTAGGTGCAGAGTTTGTTCCAACACTTGATGAGGGCGATTTTGTTATTCAGCCTGTGCTAAAAACGGGAACCTCATTAACCCGAACCACAGAGCTAACCACCATGATGGAAAAGATTCTGATTGAGAAATTTCCTGAGGTCGATAAGATTGTGAGTAGAATTGGTGCAGCCGAGGTGCCTACTGACCCCATGTCGATGGAAGAAATTGATATGATAATCAAACTTAAACCCAAAAAGTATTGGGTTAGCGCTAAAAGCAAGGAGGAACTTGCTAACCGGTTTAAGGAGGCACTCTCGGTAATCCCAAATGTAGAGTATGAGTTTACCCAGCCCATTGAGATGCGCTTTAATGAGTTAATAACAGGGGTTAGAGCTGACTTGGCTATAAAAATTTTTGGCGAGGATTTGGGAGTGCTCAATGCCAAAGCTATTGAGGTTACAAAACTTATTGATGGTGTACCCGGGGCTGCCGATATCATAATGGATAAAACTGCAGGGTTACCCCAAATTAGCATCAGGTATAATCGCGATAAGCTTTCGGTTTATGGTATATCAGTTGCAGAGCTTAACAGAGTGGTCTCGGCAGCATTTGCAGGGGCAACAGCTGGTAATATTTTTGAGGGCGAAAAGCGTTTTGATTTGGTAGTCCGATTATCCGATAGCTATAGACATGATATTGACAATGTAAAAAATCTTTTGGTATCGGTTCCTGGTGGGGGATTAGTGCCTTTGGGTGAACTGGCTCAAGTTGAATATTCCAAGGGCCCCGCAAAAATTTCTCGCGATAATACTCATCGCAGGGTTGTAGTAAGTGTTAATGTTCGTAATCGCGACCTGGAATCGGTTGTTAAGGACATACAGAAAATTCTCGACAGTAAGCTTAGGTTGCCTGCTGGTTATTATGTTGAGTATGGCGGTCAGTTTGAGAATCTTCGAAATGCTCGCAAGCGATTGTTAGTGGCTGTTCCGGTAGCCTTGGCTTTAATTTTTATTTTCCTTCACTTTGCTTTTCATTCGCTTAAGGATGCTATCTTGGTATATACCGCGGTGCCCCTTTCTGTAATAGGCGGAATATTGATGCTATGGTTTAGGGGAATGCCCTTTAGCATATCGGCAGCGGTTGGTTTTATCGCTCTCTTTGGGGTTGCAGTTCTTAACGGAATAGTGCTAATTGAACATCTTAAGGAGTTAAAAGATGAGGGAGTAGAAAATTTGAGGGAACGCATAATGAGAGCAACCCGCGATAGGTTAAGACCCGTTTTGCTTACCGCTTCGGCTGCTGCTATGGGCTTTTTGCCCATGGCTATATCTACATCGGCTGGTGCCGAGGTGCAACGCCCCCTTGCATCGGTTGTAATAGGTGGGCTTATTACTTCTACTTTACTTACCATGATAGTGCTTCCGTTGCTTTACGCAGTATTTGAACGTTTTAATGGAGTAAAGTTTTGGACTCTTTTTCGCAAGTAACTATGTAAGGTTTAAAAGTTAAATGTTTTTTAAGTTGAGGTATGATGAAGATTAATATTTTATTATTTATAACTTTTGGAGTATTGCTACTGTCATGCTCTGGAAAAAATAATAAAAGCGATGAAAATCAGCCAACCGATAGCTTGGTTGTAATTTCTGTTGAGCAGTTTAAAGCAATGAATATGGCAATTGGTAATCCTACAATGGTAAAATTTGCCAGCGAAATTGCCGTTCAAGGGGTTATTGAACCAAGCCCTAATGCCAAAGCCTACGTTACCTCACCCATTGGTGGATTGATTAAGTCTGTGAAAGTAGTCCCATCGTCAGTAGTAAAGAAGGGTCAAGCACTTTTTGCAATAGACGGACCTGAGATTTTAAATACTCAAACCTTGTTTGTTGAAACCTACAATCAGCATAGAATAGCAAAGGCTAACTTTGAAAGGATATCACAGCTATCAAAGGAGGGAATAGCCTCGCAAAAAGAACTTTTGCAAGCCGAAAGCGAATACCGAATTCTTGATGCCAAGCTACACTACCACCGGATTTTGCTTGGTAAGTTAGGGCTAAATCCCGATGAAATAATTAAAGGAGAATTTTCAAACGAGGCATACCTGGTTTCTCCTATTGAGGGCACAGTTGCTAGGGTAGAAACATCAGTTGGTAAGCCCGTAACAACCTGTGAGCCTTTGGCTGAAGTAATTAATACCCAAAGCTTACTATTAAAGTTTTTTATTTTTCTGAACCAAGTGAACTCAATAAAACCCGGACAAAAAGTTGAAATTAGTTTGCCTGGAGGTGGAAAGGCTTATGGAAGCGTTATTTCTGTTGGGCTCGATGCCAACACTGAAAATAAAGCTGTTGAGTGTTTTGCATCCATAAGTTTACCTGCAAATTTAGTTTTGATAAGTGGCACAAGGGTTTCAGCTAAGGTTTTCACCAATTTTATTGAAGGCTGGGCACTGCCAAGAACAGCATTGCATGAAATTGAGACTGGGCATATGGTTTACACCCTGAATGGGAGCGATTCACTAAGCTACTTTTTTAAAAAAGTTCCTATACAGGTTGGGTTAATTCAGGACTCCATTGTTCAAGTATTTGATTCAACCCTTTCAAATGTGCTTGTAAAAGGCGGTTATGAGCTTACTGTTGAGGAATAGTAATTGAACAAATCGATTTTTGGTAGGTTTTAAGATAAATATATCTATTTAATGAAAAAGGGCAATACAAAACATTCCCTTATTCTTCTGACACTTTTTCTGCTACCTATTGTTTCAAAGATAGGCGATTCACTATTTCATCATCATAACCATGAAAATGAGCACCATAATTCATCAATAAATATTACTCATTACCACGATAAATGTTTAGTTTTTCAGTATGAGTTAATAGCTTTTGACCCTCAAGTTGTTTTACCTAAGGTTGAGATTTATTTAAATATTAGTTCAGAAATATCGGATTTAATAGCTCCCAATGTTGGTATTGATAGTTTTGAATTAATAAAAATACGTGCGCCACCATTTAATATCTTCTAGTAATCTTTCATTTTAACATATTGGGGTTATAATTTAAGCAAGTAATCAATGATTACCTGTATTGGATGTATTATGATATAACATTGATTGTTATGTTGTAATCGCATATGAAGTATTTATATAATCTAATTGATATACCGGTATCATGCCAGTTTAAAAGTTGTTTAGTTTAAAGAAGTAAATAAATAAACTAGTAAAACTATTTTGACATGAGATTAATAAAGTTACTTATTATATTATTATTTGTCCTTGGAAATAATGTTTTGGCGCAAAATATTGTAAGAGGAATAGTATACAATGAGAACAAGGTTCCCCTTGAGGGAGCAAATGTTTTTATTCCGATGTTAGTAAAAGGTACCTCAACAAATTCAAGCGGAGAATTTGAACTTACGGGTTTACCAAACGGGAAGTTTGATATTCAGATTTCGTATATTGGATATGCTAATCAAATTGTACCGGTTATTTTAGGGGGGGCACAATTCGAATTAGATATTGTTCTTACTCCTGCAAGTATTGAGACCGAAGGGGTGGTTGTATCCTCTGGATATAGTACAACACAGCACCAGAATGCAGTTAAGATTGAAGTTCTGAGGTTAAATGAGCATCACTTGATGAAATCGCCGAATTTTATGGAGATGCTTACTACGGTGCCTGGAATTGACATGATAAGTAAAGGGAATGGTGTTACTAAACCAGTTATCAGGGGTTTATCCATGAACGATGTGTTGGTGCTCAACAATGGTGTTCGATTCGAAAATTATCAGTATTCAAACCATCACCCATTAGGAATCGATGAGTTTGGTATTGAGACGGTTGAGGTCATAAAAGGACCAGCCTCACTACTTTTTGGTTCCGATGCCATAGGCGGGGTACTTAACTTTATTAAAGAGAGACCAGCTGCTGTTGGAAAGCTGGAGGGAGACTATAACTTGCAACTATTCTCAAATTCTTTGGGTATGGTCAATAATTTAGGATTCAAAGTTTCTGCTGATCAGTTTCATGGAGGAATACGGGTAGGTCAAAAAACTCATTCCGATTACCTGCAGGGTGGGGGAGAGTTTGTTCCAAACTCCAGATTTTATGAGCATTCGGTTAAACTCAATGGGGGTTTTAATGGCAAAATGTTGTCAACAAACATTTATTATGACTTCAACATGCAAAAGCTAGGACTGGTGGAAGAGGAAGCCATTGATTTAATTGCCAGTCGGGGACGAAAACCCTCAGTTTATTACCAGCAGTTTGGTACCCATCTGGTTTCCCAGCAGTCCAAAATCTTTTTGGGTAAAACAAAGGTCGATTTTAATACTTCGTTGCAATCAACCGAACTTGCCCATATAGGTAACCCAAATGAGTACGAATTACAAATGCGTCTAACGACTTTAATTTACGAGGCTAAGGTATTGTTTCCTTCAAAGCCAGGCAACGATTACATTTTAGGTGCACAGGGTGTGAACCAATGGAATAGAAACATCAATAACCGCGAAACCATACTTCTTCCCAATGCATTTAGTTCAGGATACTCAATCTTTGGATTAGCACAACGTTCATTTACTAGGTTTCGATTTCAAGCCGGATTGAGGTTTGATGCAAAGCAAATTAAATCCAATGAGGTTGGTATTCCAAGTGAACCTGAGTATAGAGCAAGTGTAGATAGAAAGTATAATAATATTACTGGTTCTGTTGGCGCAACCTATAGATTAAATGAATACTTTTTAATACGAGCAAATGGCGCTGCTGCTTACCGAAATCCAAACCTAGCAGAACTTACATCAAACGGTCCCCATGAGGGTCGCTACGAAGTTGGCAACATTTCTCTTAAACCTGAGAAATCTGTTGAGTACGATGTCAGTGCTCATTATCACAATGATAACTTTTTAGTTGATGTTGCTGGTTTTGTTAATACAATAGGAAATTACATTTACATTGCTCCCACTGGTGCATTGAACGGAGGCTTACCAGAGTATCGGTATTCGCAGGATGATGCTTACTTGTATGGAGGTGAATTAGGTCTTCATTTTCACCCCAAATCGGTTCAGTGGCTCCATTTTAAAACTAATTATTCTATGGTGATTGGCAAGAAACGTAATGGAGAATACCTCCCTTTTATTCCAGCTAATAAGCTAACTTTTGAGACTGGTTTTATGGGAAAGAAGTTTGGTTTAGGAAGTAAACCATACTTGCTGATAGCAATGAACTATGCGTTTGCCCAAAATAATATAGATCCAGATGAAACAGTTACGCCAGATTATATACTAGTTAACTTATCAATGGGGAGTAGTTTTAGGTTGGGCAATCAACCTCTTGAAGTAAACTTAACAGTTCAAAATTTACTCGACAAAAAGTATGTTGATCACTTGTCAACATTAAAGGAGGTTGATCTTTATAATCCTGGTCGAAATATTTCATTATCATTGCGAATTCCATTTCGGGCCTCAATTCGTTAAATAATAAAGGCTGCCTAATATTTAGGCAGCCTATTACTTTCTCCCCAAATTTTTTATTTCCCTAGTTCACGGACAAATGCCCCTGAATAGCCTAATCCAGTAATCTTGGCTAGGTCCGAAGAGGCTTCTTCGGGTGTGGAATACTTTCCAACACAGTAACGATACACTCCATCGTGTCCACGGTAAACCATTACATCGGAAAGTTCAGTAAACTGCTTTATGCTTTTAGGCTTCTGTAATGCTAGGAATTGAATGGTATATCCCGGATGTTCCCGATTTATTCTTACCCAAACGTTGCTATAGCCGTGAGCACGAACCTTCTGCTGTAGTTCTTCAATCTCTTTGATATTATCAGTATTTCCTACACTATACCTATAGTAACCATCGGGCGAAATGGTTACGCTAATGCTGTCGAGCTTAAAGTAATTATAGTCCACAGGATATAATGAGGCCATTAGCTGTACAGAGTATGTTGGCTTAGCAAGAGATCGTGTTGCTGAGGTTTTATTGAAGTCCATTCTGGGTGTTGGTGCTGCTGTTGGGGGAGGGGTTGGGGGCAAAGCCTTTGCAGGCTTTGGTTCAGGCTTTGGTTTTTCAACTTCAGGTTTTGGCTCCTTTTTTGGGGTTTGCTTAACAACCGGTTCTTTTTTGGGTTCGGGTTCAACAGCCTTAGGTTTATCGGTAGCTCTAGCCTCAGGTTTTACTTCAGGTTTGGGTTCAGGTTTTACCTCAGGTTTAACTTCGGGCTTAGGTTCTTCCTTGGGGGGTTCAAGCTGGGCAACGGGCTGCTGAACTACTCTCGGGTTTAACATTAGGCTTGCCTGGTATTCCGATTTATCGGGCTTGGCTGGAATGCTAAGTGGGGTTTTAGTTTCCTCAAAGCCTTCGCCCTGTGCAGTTACAGTATAATCGCCGGGTTTTACCTTTAGGCTAAGCTGTGTTTTACCTTTTACTGACTGTTTTTCTACTACCTCACCAGTAGAATTATTTGTAACGTTAACGTTGTAGTATTTATCCAGAGGAGCATTGTCGGCAAGCATGAGGTTAAGCTTAACATCAACCATGGGAATTATTTCAACCTCGGCAATGTCAAGTTTCCCAAAACCATCGGGACTGAATTTTGCAATATAACCCGATGATAAGGTGGTTGGAAAGTAAAAGATTTCGTCGTCGGTAGTATTTAAAGGATACCCTGCATTCTTAACATTAGGACTTCCTTGTAGGTTGGTAAAAAACACATCGAATCCGCCCATGGTATTGTGCCCCTGTGAGCTGAAAAAAAGATACTTTTCATCGGGTGAGAGGAATGGGGTTGCCTCATCGAAAGGGGTGTTAACGTTGGGGCCAAGGTTTATGGGGTCGCTCCATCTGCCGTTATTGATTGTAGAAACCCATATGTCGTATCCACCCTGACCGCCCTTGCGGTCGCTAGTAAAGTAAACGGTATTCCCATCGCGGGTAACGCAAACATGGGTTTCGTTGAACTTTGAGTTAATGGGTTTGGCCGCCTTTACGGGCGATGACCATTTTCGTTTCTGTAAAAAGCTTACAACAATTTCCGAGTTTCTAGGGTCATTCTCTATGAGGTAAAGTTCAGTTCCCTCATACGATAGGTATGATGTGGTCAGGTTTTTACTACCCAGGTTGCGGGTTATGTCAACCGGTTTAGCCCATAAGCCATCCTCTCCTTTTTTGGCAACAAATATTTTGTTACCTGATGAGGTGCGTGTAGTGTAAGCAAGTGTGCTTCCATCGCCCGATACCACAGCATTAAAGTTGTCGTTTTCATTATTAAAATCAGGACCTAACCGGTTGTATTTAATGCCTATTGGGCTTTTTTGAAATTTCTTTGCATTTTCACAGCTTGCTATTGCATGCTCGGCCATGAGTTTAGCTTGTTCATCTTTAGGTTTAATGTAACCCTGATACTCTCTGAACGATTTTAGCGCATTGTCAAAATCATTTTGATACATGTAGGAAAGTCCAAGATGATAGAGAGCTTCAGGGGGTGCGTTGGGCTCCTTTAGCGATTTAGCATCATATTTATCCGAAATTTTCATTACAGCCTCTTCAAGGTAGCTAATGGCTTCCGATTTTCTGTCGGGGGTTTTGAGCAAGCAGTACCCTATTTTAAATTTAAGGTTGGCACTCTCAGGAAATTTTTTTAGGGCTTTTACATAGGTATCGGCTGCCTTAGAAAAGTTTCCCTCAGCCATGTAGAATTCAGCGTCGGTTTCCAATGTGAAAATTGTATTCCAATCCTGGCTGTAACTTACAGCTGAAAAGTAAGTAGCAATAAGCATGTTCAAAAGGAAAAACCTAAAGCTGCGCATAGTTTTAAGGATTAACAATGATTTTAACGTAAATATTGTAAAAATGTTGGTAAAAGTCAACAGTTGAACTAATTATTTACTTGTTATGATAAAATACTGATATTCCAAAAATGGTAAAAGCAGCCTAAACCTTCTATAGGAACTGGAGTTTAACCTCCTTTAAGAACTTATCCTGAAGTATATTGGCAATTCGCTTTACCACAGTCCTTCGTATTTCCAGTTCAACAGGTAAGTTGGGATCTTGATGTGCAACGTTTATACAGGTGCCAATCACAAATTCAATGCTATCGCTTTCCAAAATAAGTTTAACAAGTTCATCGGCAGGGCCTTTGCCAAGGTTTGTGTTCTCGTTATACGATTCAAGAATGGTGTTAACCTTGCTAAGGGTTAAAATACCTTCGGTAACAAGATCGGCTCCCTCCATTTGGCTAATTGGAGGTAAATCAGGATCGGTAAATTCTAAGCTATCCTCAACACTTCGTTTTAGCTCCCTGGCAATGATATCAACGGTGGTAGCTCCGCAAATTGCCTTTTTCCCCTCAAAGGTGTCAAATATCTTGGCAAGCTTGGTGTCGTTCTCCTTTTCGTACGGTGGGCCAGTGCAAATCAGGAGTTTTCTGGGGTTACGGAAGTATATTGTTACACACGAGGTATCATCCTTTGGATGATATCCATCGTTTAGGCTGGCCATATTTACCACCTTGGTGCTTAGCTTCCGGGCCGAAATATCGGGTTCGTTTTTAACCATTCGTTTCACAAATTCGCGCGCCTCATCGCCCCAGCCGAAAGGGTAATCGGCTGAGCCCAGCCCGGATTGAGCAACTCCATCGGTCCAAAGGATTATTCGGTCTTCCTTTTGCGGAACAAACGAGCAGAACTTTAGCTCCTTACCCGCATTTTTTTCGCTGTTAAGGATTATGCATTGCCACTCGGGTTCAAGTTCCTCGGTTCCGCGCATGATCAGGCATTGAGGGTTGTCGTACTCCAGTATGCGAGTTTCGCCGTTGTGGTCAATATCAACAATGGAAAATGTAGAGTAACTCATTTTACGGACTGAGCAAACCGGAAGGGTATTCATAATAATTTCAGCGATGGTGTTAACTTCCTTATGCTCTATGGTGAAGTTAAGTGCCATGGTTGAAGTGAGGGTGGCCAGTACATTTGCCTTAACACCATGCCCCATGCCATCGGATAGCACAATTATGGTGCGCTCCTCATCCTGTAACCTGCGCGAGTAGAAAACGTCGCCACAAATACGCTCCTCGTCGTGATTCTTTTGCTGGCAGTTTACCTCTATGAAAAATTTACTCGACATGGTTTTAGGTTACTATGCTTTATCGTCGTTATTCTTTCCCTCGCGGTAGGTTTTAATGATTGAGTTGAGCATCTTTTCGGTTTCCGACGCCCCTTCGCCCAGCAGGAATCCGATGTTTTGTACCATGGCTAGGTTTTTATCAATAACTTCGGTAATTCGTTTAATAACCTCCTCCTTCTGAACCTCGGGGGCATACATATCGCGGATAACTGCCCCAACAATGCTGTTGGGTTTAATGGTGAATACTGAAAGGTTAAGCAGCTTATCCTTGTACATCACATCGCGATTCAGGATATCAGTGTTATTTTGGAGCACGCTGGTAAAAAGGTTATGGATGTTGTATGGGAGCAGGGTTTTAAGGTCGGCACCAACAAGTCCAGGGATTATCTCATTAATCTCCAAAGCATCGTCGCCCAACAGATCAATAAAACTCTGATTGCTCTGGAGTATTTTCATTTTCTTGTCGATAAGCACTACTGCCGAAGGCAGTTTTTTAAGCATGGCGGTAATGGTTTCAGTAGCTTCCCGGGCTGCCTCTTGCTCGGTTCTAGCTTTCTTTTCTGACTCCCTAAGGGCTTCCTGAGTTTTAGCGAGTTTTTCATTAGTGGCCTGAAGGGTTTTTATGTATTCCTGTCGCTTTTTAAGGGTAAAGTTTAAGCACATATCAGTATGGGCAAGCCCCGATGCTACAGCCGAGGCAAAATCGTAGCACGAGGAGTATCCGCATGCCTCGCACCCCGAATCGCGCCCAACAAACTCTTTATCAATAACCTTTAAAACCTCTTCAAGTTTATGCTCGTTGGGTGTAGGAAGGCGTTGGTCATCAATTGTGAAACCCCTTGAGAAATTCCCAAGACTATTTTTAGCGATATTTTTTTCCCATTTTTCGCGATCAAAGGTTTTTAATCGCTTGTTAGCGTAGTTAACCACCATTGTTCGCCTGATGAACTTTTTCCCACCTCGTGAGGTTCCAGGCCCCATCAAGCAACCTTCACAGTAGAAAAGATTGAAATGTCTATTTATCAGATCGATGCTGGTTTCAAACTGCTCAAGGGCTTGTAAGGTGTTATTTGGACCATTGGTGCTGATTACTGTACCGGTGAGTAGATCCTCGCTAATATCTACAGCTTGCAGTATACCCCGCCCAATTGGGAACAATGAACCCTTATATCCAATTGGCTCGTCAAATTCGGAGTATTCCAAATTGCTCTCCTTGATGTTAAACTCCTCAAAAAGTTCCCTTAGCTCAACAAATGTGAGATTCTCATCAATTCTTCTTTCGTCGTCGTAATGCCTAATTTCTTCTTTGCTTTGGATACATGGGCCAATAAGAACTACTCTAACGTTAGAGCCATACTCTTTCCTGACCGCCATGGCTGTAGCCACAACTGGGGAGATTATGGGGGCAAGGTTTTGAGCAATCTCGGGGTGGTATTTCTCAACCATCGACACCACCACCGGACACATGCTGGTAATAAAGTACTTGCCTTTAAAATCTTCGAAAAGCTTTTTGTATTCCCGCGCAACCAGGTCAACCCCAAAGGTTACCTCGCAAACGTAGGTAAAACCTAGCTGCTTAATCATCTGTACAAACTTACGATAGTCGGTGATATCAGCAAATTCACCCGAAATACTTGGGGAACAAATAGCCGCAACGGGTTCGTCACCTTTTAGCAGTTCCAAAACCTCTTTTTTTGAGGATCTATAGCTTACGGCATTAACCGGACAAATATTTAAACAGCTCCCACATCCTACACATCGGCTATCAATTATTCGAGCGTAGTTTTGGCCTGCCTTCACCTCAATGGCTTTTACAGGACAAACCCTAACGCATGCGTAGCAGTTAATGCAGGTTTGCTCGTCTATTCTAAACAGTTGTGACATAAGTCTCCTTAAAGTAGCTCATTTGTAAGAATATCAATAATTCCATTTTCATCAACCCCGGTATAAATTTTACCGTTAATAGAGATGTTAGGACCTTCGGCGCAATTACCAAAACAATGTCCCCCGTGGAAGTTTACCTTGTCTTTCAAATCGTGATCGTCCAAAAATTTCATTATTGCCTTAAGTGTGGCCTTATTACCCCTTGCAAAGCAGGAACTACCTAAACATATAATTAATTCGGCTCGTTTACTCATCTTAATGTTATTGGTATAACACTATTACAAAAAGCTAAGATAGGGTTTGGTTTACAAATTATGCCTGAAATTTAATCATTTTTTAAATCAAATCACTTATCTGTAATCGTTTTAAATAGATAAAATATTGGTATTAGGCGAACAATTTTTGTAATGTTTTATTAAATTGTTCCGTGATTAACAAGATTTTATTTGTTGTAATGTATTGATTACTAAAAAGATATATCTCTGTTAGTTGTTTAACAGATGGATTAGAATAGTGGGTTAACTATGGTTCTAATTACTACCTTACTTTAAAGCTATGTCAAACGCCGAGAAAATTGAGGAGATTCTAGAACGCTACAGCTACTTAGGTTCCGATAGCCTTATCCCAATTCTACAGGATATTCAAAACGAGTTGGGAAGTCTGAACGAGGAAGCAATTGTTCTGGTAGGGCGAAAGTTAAACATGCCTACTTCCAAAATTTATGGCTTAGCCACATTCTATAACCAGTTTAAGTTTGAAGCTAAGGGGAAAAATCATATCTGCCTTTGTAATGGCACCTCGTGTAGGCTAAAGGGTGCCAAATGGAATATGGTTTACCTTGAGGATAATTTGAAGTTGAAAAATGGCCAAACAACCCGGAATGGGCAGTTTAGCCTTGAGGTGGTAACCTGCATGGGTGCATGTGACCATGGCCCAGTGATTTCCGTTAACGATGAGTATTACCGTGAGGTTGACCCCGAAAAGCTTAAAAATATTTTGAACGATTTAACCCAAGAGTAAACATGGCTCGGTGCGATTCAAAAGCAGAAATATCTTTTATAAAAGATGCTGTTATTCCAAACCTTCACGATGGGATATGGCCTACCGAGGTAAGCGCTAAGCTCAGCGCATTAAGGCATGAACGGGTTAGGCAGCCAATAATATATGTTGGCGTAACTACATCTTCCATTGTTGCAGGAGCGCTAAAAACCAGGTCAGCCATTGAGCAGTACCTAGACGATTACTCTGTTGATGCCGATGTAATATGTGTTGGTAGCCATGGTTTATGCTCCCTTGAGCCCGTTGTTGAAGTTCAGATGCCCGGCAGGACTAGAGTGGCTTTTGCCAATGTAACTCCTGAAAGGGTTAACTCCATACTCGATGGAGCTCTTAATGGTTTTATTCAGCCTGAGAATGTCATTTTCCAATACTTTTCCGAGATTCATGAGCCTTGGCATGGAATTCCTTTTAGAAACGAACTCCCATTTTTTAAAAAGCAAAACCGTGTGTTGCTTAAAAATGCAGGTATCATTTGCCCCGATAGTATTGCCGAGTATATTGCCCATGGCGGATATAGCGCTTTGGCTAAGTCTATCAGGAAATACACCTACGACGATATTTGCCGCATAGTTGAGGAGAGCGGATTACGCGGAAGGGGCGGTGGAGCCTTCCCCACAGGCACCAAGTGGCGCAAAGCGTTACAGGTTGCAACCAGCGATCGATACCTGATTTGCAATGCCGACGAGAGCGACCCTGGGGGATTCATGGACCGACTGCTGATTGAAAGCGATCCGCATAGGATTGTTGAAGGAATTATACTGAGCTCGTATGCCGTGTCGGCAAGTAAAGCAATTATTTACATACGCGATAGGTATAAGATTACCATTCAAAGAATACAGAATGCTATTGAGCAGGCCTATGAGGTGGGTCTACTTGGATATGATATTTTAGGGAGTGGCTATTCACTCGATATTGAGGTGCGTAAAGGCCCCGGGGCTTATGTATGCGGTGAAGAAACTGCCTTGATTAAAAGCCTTGAGGGTAAACGTGGAATGCCCAGCATAAAACCACCTTACCCTGCTGAATTTGGATTAAATGGCAAGCCCACTGTTATCAATAATGTTGAGACTTTAGCCAATATCCCCGAAATTATCAGTAATGGGCCTCAGTGGTTTGCCGCTTTAGGAACTGAGGGGTCAAAGGGAACAAAAATTTTCTCCATTAATGGTCAGGCGTCTCAAACCTGTATGGTTGAGTTAACCTTTGGTGAACCCCTTGCGGCTTTGCTTGACCTTGCAGGAGGGGTAAAGGATGGAAGGACTTTCAAGGCATTGCACCTGGGCGGCCCTTCTGGGGTGAGTGTTACAGCCGATGAACTTGATGCCCCTATTGACTTTGATGAACTTCCGAAACGAGGGATAAGTTTAGGGTCGGGTGGTGTTCAGGTTCTTGACAATACCGTGTGCATGGTTGACCTGGTGAAATACTTCATGCACTTTATCCGTAACGAGAGCTGCGGTAAATGTATTCCTTGCCGTGAGGGATCAAACCGGATGTACCAAATACTCGATAACATATCGAAACGACCAGTTAGTAACGAAGGGCATAATACCCTTGAACGGTTTAAAGGTGTTATTCAGCTCGAAACCCTGGCTGAGGTTATGCGCGACACATCGCTATGCGGATTGGGGCAAACGGCACCCAAACCAATCCTTAAAGCTCTAAAATCGTTCCGCGATGAGTTTGAGGAGCATATATTTGACCGGAAGTGCAGGGCAAGTGTTTGTCGCGATTTAAGGACATTTTACATTGATATTGAGCGTTGTACGGGTTGCACTGCCTGTGCCAAGAAGTGCCCAACACAGGCCATATATGGGACACCTCGTTCACCCTACTTTATTGTGGAGGAGCGTTGTATAGGATGCGGCATATGCCAGGATACATGCAAGTTTGGAGCTGTTTTCTTCAAGTAAAGTTTTTGCTGCTATGAACATTACCATCGAAGTAAATAATAGAACAATACAGGCCCATAAAGGCGATACCATTCTTGAGGCCTTAAACCGTAACGGTATCAGGGTCCCCACTCTTTGCAACATGACCGATTTAACCCCATCAGGGGCATGTAGGCTTTGCGTCGTTGAGGTTGAGGGTCGCGATAACCTTGTTACCTCATGCTCGCATGTGGTGGAGAATGGTATGCGAATTATGACCCATTCACCCCGAGTGGTGCGCGCCCGTAAAACCCTGGTTGAGTTGCTCCTTGCTAACCATCCTGACGACTGCTTATACTGTGAACGGAACGGCTTTTGCGAGCTACAGGACTTAGCAGCAGAGTTACACATTCGTGAGCGTAAGGTTTTACGAAAGTCGTTCACTCAAAAGCTTGATCTTTCCAGCCCAAGTATTGTTCGCGATCCGGCTAAGTGTATTCTTTGTGGAAGATGTATAAGGGTTTGCGATGAGGTTCAATCGGTATCAACCTTTGAGTTTGTCAACAGGGGATGCAACATGTATGTGGGTACCACTTTGTCGCGCGATTTAAACTTCTCAAACTGTATTGGTTGCGGACAGTGTGTATTGGTTTGCCCTACTGGCGCTTTACATGAGCGTCAAAATGTTGCCGAAGTAATGGATGCCCTGAGCAATCCTGATTTAATCCCTGTTGTGCAGATTGCCCCTTCAATTTCGGTTTCGGTAGCTACTGAGTTTGGGCTTAAACCCAGCAAGGATGTTAATGGTTTGCTCTACAATGCATTGCGAAAAATTGGGTTCAGGTATGTTTTCGATACTGCTTTTGCTGCCGATGTCGCTGCAATTGAAATGGCTGCTGAGCTCATTGATCGAAAGGGAAAAGGCAGCAATCTCCCCATGTTCTCATCATGCTGCCCGGCATGGGTTAAGTTTGTTGAGCAGTGGTATCCGGATTATATTCCTGCACTGAGTGCCGTTAAATCGCCTCAGCAGGTAATGGGATCGTTAATCAGGAACTACTTTGCTACCGAAAATGAATTAAATCCATCAAAAATTTTCTCCGTTTCCGTAATGCCTTGTTTGGCCAAAAAGTTTGAAGCTCAAAGGGAGGAGATGACTACCCGTGGCCTATCCGATGTGGATACGGTATTATCAACACGTGAGTTGGTTAGGCTGATTAAGCTTTACGGTATCGATATTCAGGGGATTGAATCGCAACATCCCGATAAACCTTTTAATATTCGTAGTTCGTCCGGAAAGTTATTTGGAATATCAGGAGGTTCAGCCGAGGCGCTTGCCCGGGTGGTTTACCATAAATTAACTTCAAAGGAACTTAATGATAGTAAGATAACCGAGGTTAAAATAGTTTCGGGGGTAAAGGCATTCTCTTTCAATGCCGATGAACAAACATTCACCTTTGCAGTTGTTAATGGGCTAAAAAACATACATTCAATTCTCCCGGTTTTAATGGGAGGCGATGTTAAACTGGACTACATCGAGGTAATGGCTTGCCCCGGTGGTTGTGTAAATGGCGGTGGCCAACCCTATGTTGACGAGGAAAAGTATGTTAAGTTGAGGGCCAAAGCAATTATTGAAATTGATGAGGCGGAAGGAATTAAGTGCGCAACGCGTAACCCTGCCGTACAATCCATATACGATGAGTTTTTAGGGGAAACCGGTAGTGAAAAAGCCAAAAAATTTCTATACACCCGATATTCAAAGCGGGAAGTTTTACTTTAAATGGAACAATTCGGCCATAGCATGGAGATGAATCGGGATAAAAGGAAATTGGTATACACCATTAAGGAGCTTTGCAGGGTGTGTTATACCTGTGTTAGGGAGTGTCCGGCTAAGGCAATTAAAATTGTAAATGGCCAAGCCGATGTAATATCGGAAAGGTGCATTGGTTGCGGCAACTGCGTTAAGGTATGCAGCCAGGATGCAAAAGTGTTTTTACTAACCCGCACCGAGGTAAAAAGCATGCTGCAGAGCGGCGAGAGGGTTGCTGCTCTTGTAGCTCCAAGTTTTCCCGCTGAATTTACTGAGATTGATGATTACCGCTACTTTGTTGGAATGCTTAGGGCCTTGGGGTTTAGTCATGTTTTTGAGGTTGCTTTTGGTGCCGATTTGGTAGCTAGCCGTTACAAATCGTTGCTGGAGGATAGGTCAGGAAAGGGGTATATCTCAAGCGATTGTCCGGCTATTGTTACTTACATCCGTTACTACCATCCCGATTTAGTAGAAAATTTAGCACCCGTGGTGTCGCCTATGGTAGCCATAAGCAGGGTGGTAAGGCAAATTGACAGTAACCTGAAACAGGTTTTTATTGGTCCTTGCATAGCCAAAAAGGATGAATCCATTGAGATTGACGAGGCTATAACCTTTCGGGAGTTGCGGGTTCTTTTTGAGCAGGCCAGTATAACGCCCGAAAGCGTTGAACCATCGGATTTTGATCCACCCCATGCTGGCCGCGGGGCCATATTCCCGGTTAGTAGGGGGTTAATGCAAACCGTTAACATATTTGATGACCTAATTGAAGGCAACATCACAGTAGCCGAAGGACGAATTGGCTTTCAGGAAGCCATAAAGGAATGGGAATCGGGTAACCTGAAGGGACAAAACCTTGAGCTACTTTGCTGTGAGGGTTGCATAATGGGGCCCGGCATGTCGCCCGGAGGCAAACGTTTTGAGCGCAAAACCTATATCAGCTCCTATGCCCGTAATAAGGTAACCCCTGATCAGCTAAAAGAGTGGGAACTTGCCATATCAAAATTTAAAGACCTTGACCTTACACGTAGCTTTAATGCCGATGATAAACGAATAGCTAAGCCTACCGATGATGAGATAAACAAAGTGTTGGCCAAGATGGGTAAGTTTACCCCTCGCGATCACCTGAACTGTGGCGCATGTGGTTACGATACTTGCACTGAGCACGCTATAGCCATTGTTGAAGGCCTTGCCGAGGTTGAAATGTGTTTACCTTACGCTATTGAGGAACTGCATGAATCAATCAACGATCTAGCCATTTCCAATGAGAAACTGGCAAAAATGCAGCAGGCTCTCAAGCATTCCGAAAAACTCGCCCATATGGGGCAGCTTTCGGCCGGTATTGCTCACGAGCTTAACAATCCTTTAGGTGTTGTTTTGATGTACAGCAATATCCTACTCGATGAGTGTAAACCGGACGATCCCCTTCGTAAGGACTTAGAGTTGATATCGTCGCAGGCGGAACGGTGCAAGAAAATTGTTAGCGGTTTGCTAAACTTTGCCCGCAAGAATCAGGTTAAGGTGGAAAAGGTTAATGTTAAAAAGTTGGCGGAGGATAGCATTGCAGGGGTTGTTATCCCAAAGAATGTTACCACCAATGTGGTTTGCCGAACCTCAAACCTGATGGCGAGTCTCGATTATGAGCAAATGATGCAGGTGCTTACAAACCTGAACAAAAATGCCTTTGAAGCCATGCCTAATGGTGGCGACCTTACAATTGTTATCGACGGCGATGACCATCAGTTTTCAATCAGCGTAATCGATACTGGTGAAGGGATACCCGAGGAGAATATGGATAAGCTTTTCACCCCATTTTTCACCACTAAGGGAATTGGCAAGGGAACAGGTTTAGGTCTTGCCACTACCTACGGAATTGTAAAGATGCACAAGGGCAAAATAGATGTTGAGTCCAACACCGACCCCCAAAAGGGACCTACCGGAACAACCTTTAGGATAACCCTGCCCCGTAATGCAGAAAACGAATTAGGAAACGATAATAGTTAACTAAACGCAATAGCCATGGCTAGCTCACGAAAAACCATTCTAATAGTTGACGATGATACCGACTACCTGTTTCAGCTTAAGTTTCATGTCGAAAAAATGGGTTTCGATGTGGTTACCGCTGAAAGTCAGCGTGAGGCTGAGAATATCCTAAAGAATATCAAACCCGATTTAGCCATACTTGACCTAATGATGGAGAACGAGGATAGCGGTTTTATTCTTAGCTACAAGCTAAAACGAATGTATCCCGATGTTCCCGTAATAATAGCCACTGCTGTATCGGCTGAGACAGGCATGTCGTTTGGCATTTCAAGCGAACAGGAACGCCAGTGGATTAAGGCTGATTTATACCTCGAAAAGGGAATTCGCCCCGACCAGTTGCATCGTGAAATTCTCAAATTGCTTAAGGTGTAAAAATGGAAGTTGTTGATATACTTGTTGTTGATGATGAACCTGGAATTCGTTCCGGTATAACACGTATTCTTAGGAACTTCACGGTTAGCTACCCATTCCTTGAGGATGATATAGGCTTTAATGTTATTGAAGCGGCCACAGGGGAGGAGGCTATCGATATTATCAAGCGTTCGAGTCCAGCCATTGTATTACTCGATAATAAACTACCAGGCATTCAGGGGGTTGAGGTTTTGCAGTTCATCAACCAGAATCACCCCGATATACTGGTAATGATGATTACATCGTATGCTTCGCTGGAGTTGGCTGTTAGGGCTACAAACATTGGGGCATACGATTTTGTTCCCAAGCCCTTTACTCCACAGGAGCTTAAGTCGTCCATTGAGAATATCACCAAGCATTATTTCCTGCGGCGTATGACCCGCAAGCTCCATCGTGAGGGCAAGCAGGTTCGTTTTCAGTTCCTTACCGTGCTCTCGCACGAGCTAAAAGCACCCCTTAATGCCGTTGAGGGCTACCTTAAAATGATGCAGGAGAAGCAGGCTGGCGAGAGTATCGACAGCTACATGGATTTTATCGACCGCTCGCTTGCACGAATCCAGTCCATGCGTAATCTAATAATGGATCTACTCGACCTCACGCACATTGAGTCAGGCAAACGGCAGCGAACCCTTCGTGAAATCGACTTAACCCTCGTGGCCCGTTCGGCCATTGAGACCATGACTCCCCTTGCCATTCAGCGCGACGTCAACCTTTGCCTGCAAACCACAGAACCGGTTATCATGCTTGCCGATTCCGACGACATGGAAATTTTGTTCAACAACCTTATTTCCAATGCCGTGAAATACAATAAACCCAGCGGGTGGGTTAAGTGTAGTATCTGCAAAACAGCATCAGAGGTTACGCTAGTTGTATCCGATTCAGGAATTGGCATCGAACCCGAGGATATACCTAAACTTTTTCAGGAGTTTACTCGCATCAAAAATCCGCAGAGCAAAAATGTCACCGGAAGCGGCTTAGGACTTTCAATTGTTAAGCGAGTAGTGGATTTGTATGGCGCTAGAATTGATGTACAAAGCGAGCCTGGTGCAGGATCAACCTTTACCATTACATTCCCTTTACCCGGTTCCGATACCCTTAACGATGGTATATAAATCCACTTTATTTTAAACAGCCGTTTGTTAACTGAAAAAAGTTAAATAGTTTTGTGTTGGAAAATGTAATAGTTGAGCTATGGATAAGGCAAACCTACCCGAAAAAACCATTGAGCGATTAAGCGAATATCGCAGAACCCTTCTGAATTGCTTAACACGAGGGAAAACTCATATCTACTCACATGAGCTCGCCGGTTTGCATAATATCACAGCGGTTCAGGTAAGGCGCGACCTGATGCTTATTGGCTACTCCAGCATGAAAAAGAAAGGGTACGATGCACAGGAACTTATCAAGGTTATTGGCGATATCATCGACCACAAAGTAGGATTAAATGTAGCTGTTGTTGGTATGGGTAACCTAGGACGCGCTATCACTACCTATTTCAATGGCAAGCGCCCTAAACTTAATATAGTTGCCGCTTTTGATGTAGATCCCAACAAGGTTAACAGGGTAATTTCTGGAGTAAATTGCTACCACATGAAGGAGTTGCCCGATGTTATTAAACGTAACGATATTTCCATTGCCATTATCTCATCGCCACCCGATACTGCCAATCAAGTTGCCGAGCAACTTGTTGCAGCTGGTATAAAGGGTATTCTTAACTTCACCACTATTCCTTTAGTTGTACCTGAGAATGTTTACCTTGAGGAGTACGATATGATTACCTCCATGGAGAAAGTGGCTTACTTTGTTAAACAGGGTTATTCCCGGTAAACGATAGTAATGAAAGTACATTATGGCTTTGATGGTATAGAGGAAATAACTAATCCGGTGGTCACCACCGGGTCATTTGATGGGGTTCACTTAGGCCATAAGGTAATTATTAACAGGATAAATGAGATTGCTCAAAGCATAGGCGGCGAGTCGGTTCTTATTACCTTTTACCCTCATCCGCGCAAAGTGCTTTACCCTGAAACTGCTGGCAAAAACCTAATGTTTATCCTGTCGCAGCGCGAAAAAATTGAGCTGCTTAGCAAAACCGGCCTCGATCATCTAATCATAGTAAAATTTACTCTCGAATTTTCAAAAATCTCATCGGTACAATTTATCAGGGATTACTTGATAAGTAAGCTAAACGCTCGATATATCGTAGTTGGTTTCAATCATCATTTTGGACACAACCGCGAAGGCGATTACGAGGAGCTCAAAAAATTGAGTTCGGAGTATAATTTTATGGTTGAGGAGATACCCGAGCAGGATATACAACAGGAAACAGTTAGTTCCACCACTATTCGTAAGGCTTTACTTGAAGGGAAAATACAACGGGCAAATGCTTACCTTGACCATTACTACATGATTATTGGTGCTTTGGGTAAGGGTTCGCACTTTTTTGGCGAGGTGGGCTTCCCAACCCTAACGGTTCAAATTGAGGAGGCAGGCAAGCTCATTCCACCGGAGGGCATTTATGCCGTTTCGCTGGAATGGAACAAATCATCGTATCGTGCCATGGTTATCATTTGGTCAAATGGCGATAATACCGATTTGAACCCAGTTTTGACAAGGAATGTTGAGCTTCATATCCTCAATTTTGATGGTATGCTTCACAGTAGCGATGCCTATATTTACTTTCATAAGCAGATAGCTGATAGAATTGATATCTCCGATAACAGGTTGTTATTCCAACAGCTTACACAGGCAGCCAAACAGGTTGATGAGTTAATTTATTAACAGTAATGATATTTATCATTGTTAACCAATTGTATTTTAACGTATCTTTGGGGCATAGTTAATCGTATAAGTATTTAGGTTTTTTGAAATGTAATTCCTGCATCTGCGGTTGGTAGATGTTTGCCACCAAGGATTCAGAAAATGAGTCTGATCCAAAGGAGATAGTCTGATGGAAAAGAGAATCGGAGCTGCACTAATTCTTGTTGAGAACCGCGAGAGCGCCTCAAGGCTGAACCAGATCCTTTCGGCCCATGCCGATATTATTATTGCCCGTCAGGGCATACCGCTCCAGCAGAGGGGTATTAGCGTAATATCGCTTGTGCTTGAAGGAACAACCGATGAAATTGGAGCCCTTACCGGGCCCATTGGTAAGCTCAGCGGTGTTCAGGTTAAAACCTTAATGCTCAAAGGGGTGTAGTTTTTTAAAAATCTCTTTTCCCTCTGGTATCAGGCTCAGGTAAGTTTGATAGTAAAACTATTTTAAACCGATATAGAGCCATGAAATTTAATCCGGAAAAGTACCGAATTCCCGATGAGCGCATGAAGCCTTTCATCGATGCCGATGAAATATGGGAATACATAAACAACGCAAAGCCCACCAAGGAACGGGTTCGTGAGATAATTGCCAAGTCGCTCGATAAGAATAGGCTAAACCTTGAAGAGGTTGCTACCCTGGTCAACACCACCGACCCTGAACTGGTTGAGGAGATACTACAGGGCGCTCGTACGCTCAAGGAGCGTATTTACGGGAACAGAATTGTGCTGTTTGCCCCGCTTTACATAGGGAATAAGTGTACAAACAACTGCCAGTACTGTGGTTTTAGGGCATCGAACAAGGATGCTATACGTATGACCCTTTCCGATGAAGAGATTGTACAGGAAGTTGAAGCGCTTGAGGATAACGGTCAAAAGCGATTGATACTTGTTTACGGTGAACATCCGGAGTACTCGGCCGAGTACATTGCCCATACCGTTAGGTTGGTTTATGGGATAAAGAAGAACAACGGTGAGATCCGAAGGGTTAACATCAATGCCGCTCCGCTTGACATCGAAGGATTTCGAAAGATAAAGGAGGCTGGTATAGGCACTTACCAGATCTTTCAGGAAACCTATCACCCTGAGGCCTATACCTGGTACCACCCTTCGGGCAAAAAGAAAGATTTTGAGTGGCGATTAACCTCGCTCGACCGCGCCCAGGAAGCTGGTCTGGACGATGTTGGAATTGGGGCACTCTTTGGCCTTTACGATTGGCGCTTTGAAGTTCTTGGCCTGGTTAGGCATACCAATCACCTTGAGGCATGCTATAATGTAGGGCCGCATACCATCTCGTTCCCCCGCATCAAGTCTGCATCCGGTTTAAATATCACCGATAAGTATTTTGTTTCTGATAGCGATTTCGTAAAGCTAGTTGCAATACTCCGCTTGGCTGTGCCCTACACCGGTATGATACTTACAGCGCGTGAACCGGCCGATATTCGTAGGCAGGTTATTCAGTTTGGTGTATCGCAAATTGATGGGGGAACTAAGCTTGAGCTGGGTTCGTACCATGCATCTAAGAATGAACATCAGGACCTTAATAAGGAGCAATTTGAGATTAACGATAACCGCTCGCTTGGTGAAATTATTGATGAGCTTATTGACCATAACTACATCCCTTCGTTTTGTACGGCTTGCTACCGCCTGGGAAGAACCGGTGAACATTTCATGGAGTTCTCAGTGCCTGGCTTTATAAAGCGTTACTGCACCCCAAACGCCCTGTTAACCCTTACTGAGTACCTGGTTGACTATGCCAACCCAGAGGTTCAGCAGAAAGGCTACAAGCTCATTGAGAAAACCCTTGGAGAGCTCGACGGGCATCAGAACACCCTGGAGATTCGTCGAAGAATTGAGCGTATCAAAGCTGGAGAGCGCGATTTATACTTTTAATTTGAGTATTAGCTGTTATTAAAGCCCTGCATAAAAATTAGCAGGGCTTTTACTTTTTACAGAATCTAGCTACCACCTCAGAGGCCTGATTATTGCCTATGTTAACTGCCTTTCTGAGGTCGGCACACCCTTTTACAGTTTCATTATTGATAAGGTAGAGTAATCCACGGTTATACCACGCGCCATGTAAAAGGGGGTTGATGCTGATAGCTTTGGAAAACCATTCAATGGCAAGGTCATTATTTTCAGTATGCATGAACATTACTCCTATGTTGTAAGGAACTATGCCCTCAAAGTCGTTGTCCAATGCTATAGTTTTTAGATCATTACCAGCAGTAATGAAGGGTTTGTTATCAATTGTTTTTTGGGATATATTACTATTCCCGCTTTGTAAGCTTTTATTCTTAACGTTTTCAACAAATTGGGTCATTTTTATTTTTGCCAACACCTCGGCAAGCCTATAAAGAGTGTTTGAACTATCAGCCTTTAAGGTTTCTGAAAATTCTTTCATTGCGGCCGTATAATAGTTGCCTTGCAAATGGGCTATCGCTTTACAAATTCCGGACAATGAATCGGTGGCGATGGTTTCCAATTGTGAATGCTGGTTAATGGTGTCGTACTCAAAGAATAGGCTGTAACCGCGGCAACTATGTGTGGCAAGAATCTGCCTGAGGTTCGAACTTTGCCAGTTCCTAGGCTTTGCATTTTCGATTTTATCTACTTTTAGAGTGATTATAGGGTAAACAATGGTTAGAATTCGGGTTCTGAGCTGTTCCATACTAATTGATGAGGTGATGTCGAGTTCCTCGTCAAGTGATAGCAATCGTTTTAGTTTTCCTGTGGAATCGAATACTGATGCTATATCATTGATTGCCCTATTACTGTATGCTTGTGCTAATCTATTGCCTTGAGCAATGTCAGATTCGGCACCTTTCAAATCGCCTTTTTTGGTTTTAATCTCAGCTCTAAGCCGGTAAGCATTGGCGAACTCTGGAAAAACAGCTATGGCTTTATTAATATTCTCCAGTGCCATTGGCAAATATCCGAGTTCATAACGTATTGAGGCCAGGTAGTAATGAACCAGCACATTGGTAGGAATAATTGATGAAAGTCTGGTTAGGTCATCAATTGCGCTTTCAGGATTGCCCACCTCATAGCTTATAATCGCTCTGTTAAAAAGGGCAAGGGTATTACGGTGTTCAAGCTGCAAAACCTTATTTAAGTCTGATAATGCCTGGCTATAATGTTTTTGGTAGTAGTAAACCAGTGCACGGGTAAAATATGCCTGTGTAAGTGTGCTATCAATCCCAATGGCTTGATTAAGATCTTGCAAGGCAAGTGGGTAGTTTGATTGCTGGGCATAAAGCGCACCCCTCCGTAAGTAAGGGTTTGCATTAAAGGGATTAAGGTTTATGGCTGCAGTATAATCGGTCAACGCTCCGGAACTATCCGAGAGCATTAACCTGGTGGTTCCCCTATTAACCCACGCATCCGGGATACGGTCATCAATTTTAAGCACCTGGTTGAAGGCATAAAGAGCATCGTGGTACTGCTCCTGCTGGAATAGAATAACTCCGTAGGTAAAAAGGTATTGTGCCGATGCTGGTCGCAGCTCGATGGCTTTTTGGATACACTCTATGGATTCAACGCTTTTCCCCAATTGCTGCAAAACCATTGCATTATACTGGTAGGCTTGGGAAAATAAAGGATTAATATTTAGGCACTTACTAAAATCGTTTCCTGCACCAACCAAATCGTTTTGGTAGTAACGGGCTACGCCTCGCAGAAACCATGCCTCGTGTATGGTTGAGTCAACATTTAGCAGGGTGTTCAGGATTGGTATGGCATCAGCATAGTTACCTCTTGAAATTAACTCCTCACCTTTGTAAAAAAAATACGCCTTGTTGAATTGGGCCTTTGAAGGGGTAAAACAAACAAGAAAAGTCACAATTAGCCAAAAGGGGAATAATAATCTTTGCATTTTATAGTATTAGTTAATCGTGTCTATTTCTGTTCCTTTTCATTAATGTCAATTTCACCTAAATTATACATATTCCAAAGAATTTTTCGTTGGTAGCTCACCATATATGCACTTGGTTTTGATGGATTTCGCTTAGCTGGTGCGGGTAGGGTAGTGGCAATCATTGCAGCCTCATGACGGGTAAGGCGCGATGCAGGTTTACCGTAGTATTTCCTTGCTGCGGCTTCCACTCCGTAAATACCCCTCCCCATCTCGGCTACGTTCAGGTAAACTTCCATAATCCTTTCCTTTGACCAGAAAGTTTCAATGAGCAGGGTAAAGTAGGCTTCTAATCCTTTTCGTACCCAGGAACGTTTGGGCCAAAGAAATACATTTTTTGCGGTTTGCTGTGAAATTGTACTGGCTCCGCGCAACTTTTTACCCCTTTGATTATACTTTCGGGCCTTTTTTATCGATTCCCAGTCAAATCCGTTGTGTTCCATGAACCTGTTGTCCTCGGCTGCAATTACAGCAAGCACCATCTGTGGCGATATCTCATCGATGCTTACCCAGCTATGTTCAAAATTGCTACTTCCTCCTTGGGTTTCCGGTAAATGCTTTTTTAGTATCATTAACCATGTGTAATGTGGGTTAACCCATTTGTACACTACAGTCAAACTAATACTAAGGGTAAAGAATAGTACTACCGAGTAGGTTATTACTCTTACTAACAATTTCTTAAAACTTAATTTTGCAATGTTTCCCGCTTCCGTCATCAATTGTTGACTTGTTGTTATACCAATCAATAATTTATTTTATCGATAATGTTTGCTAATATATTAAATTTGCATTGACAAAAAAGATTTGATTTGCATTGAATTGTATATTGAGGTGAAATTCAATAAATTAAATCAAGTAAAAAAAGTGATACCATGAAGAGATTATTTTGGGTTTTAACGAGTGTGATACTGCTAAGCAGCTGTTCCGACGATGGCATAAACTTTTTTACGCTCGAACAGGATATACAATTTGGTAAACAGCTCGATTCCGCAATTTTGGCAAACCCCAATGAATATCCTATTCTTGACAGGACTCAATACGCTGAGGCATATACACATATTGAGAGGGTAATGAATGCCATTTTAAGTTCGGATGATCTGAGGTATACAACTACATTTCCCTGGCAGGTAAGAATCATCCATGACGACAATGTGTTAAACGCTTTTGCGGCACCTGGTGGTTACCTGTATTTTTACACCGGATTAATTAAGTTTCTGGATAACGAAGCTCAGCTAGCCGGCGTTATGGCGCATGAAATAGCCCATGCCGATAGGCGTCACAGCACTCAAATGCTTACCCGTCAGTATGGTTTTAGCATGTTGCTCTCAATTATTATGGGCGATAATCCCTCGCAGCTTGAGCAGATACTATCGCAGTTAGCCCTTGGTGGAACAATGCTCAAATACAGTCGCGATAACGAGTATGAGGCCGATAAGTATGCTGTTACATACCTTTGCGATACCGATTATCACCCACGCGAACTTGCTGGCTTTTTTGAGAAGATGATGGGTTCTACACAAAAAATCCCTGAATTCCTTAGCACTCATCCATCGGATGAGAATCGGATTAAGAATATTGAAGAGGTATGGAAGAGCATGGGGAGTAAAGTGGGCAATATCTACGAAGACCGATATAAAAACTTTAAAAATGCTTTACCATAAGCGTTGTTGTACGATTTATAAAAGGCTGTCAATTTTTTTTGACAGCCTTTTTTGTACATTATTACTTAAGTTGAGGTTAGTCAATCGATTTTCTTATTGAAGTACTTGGCTTATAGTGATTTTTTAAGAAGTTCAACCCAACTTTTTACCCGTTTGGGTGTTTTTTCCGACTCATAATCTTCATCAATGGGAAGACCAATGAACTTGCCATCAATTACAGCTTCGGATTCAGTAAAGTTATAATCGTCTGTTGGCCATTGACCAACAACGTTAGCGCCCATTTCTAATAAATCTTTGGCAAGGATACCCATGGCATCTACAAAATTACGTGTATAAGTAACCGAATCGCCAGTTCCAAAAAAAGCGAATAGTTTACCTTCTATTCTTAGCTTTGAAAGATGAGGTCGGAATGATTCCCAGTCACATTTCGAAGAGTCTCCATTCCATGTTTCGCTACCCAGGGTTGAGCAGCCAAAAATTACAAAGTCGTAGTTATTAATTAGTTTTGGAGTAGCCTCCTTTATAGGGAAAACATCTACATTAGAATTAAATTCTTGAGCAATAAGTTTTGCCACCCTTTCAGTTGAACCACCTGTCGGCCCGTAAAAAATTCCTATCCTTTTTTTCATTTTTTAAAATTTTCTCGTTTTGTGTAAAAATAATAAAAATGGGATTAAAATGCAACTATTTTCCGCTTCCTTTAAGGCTTGCAATGGCAAGGAATATGCCTAAAGCAACGCTTAATAAGGCGGCAAAAAGAACTTGAAAATCGGCAGGTAAAAGGAATGTAATGGTATGAGCCGGTATCCAGAAGTAGGGTATTGTTTTGGCAAAAACAAAACTCCATTGAACCTTCCAGTTAATTGAAGCAAGAATCTCGCCAAAATTAATGGGCTTTACTAGGCACGAAAGGGTTCCTCCGTTGTTTGCTATGTGGGTGTCGGTAACCTTATGAAGTGTCATCATTACCGGAGCGTAAATAATGTTCATAAACAGGCTAATGCTGAAGGCTACTAGTATCTTGGCTAAAGTAAGTTCGCCTTTTAAGGCCTGGGGCGCATTTTCCATGCCCATATATGCAAGAAATTGTGGAACCCCCGATGCAAATAGCACAAAAGCTAATTTTATGGTTAAACCAAGCAAGCCCCAAACAACCGCTCTGGGCAACAATCCAAATCCGGGTTGATTATAATTCCCTGTTCTAATCCTTAACCCAATGGCTTCGCCAAAGGTGGCAAGGAGGGCAAACTTTATGAAACTTGTAACCATTCCATGGTTGGCGTTAAAATCAACATAAACGTTGTAAACCGTTTCCGATATAAAAAAGGGTAGAAGGAACAGAATAGTTCCTACCATTACGTACAAGTCAACTCGTTTCACTTTAATCAACATTTAACGGTTAAAATATCTAGCAAAACCAGCCTTAACCTGATCCCATATATACTCAAAGCGTGTTGCAATAAGTATTACAAGGATAATGGCAAGGCCAATCATCATTTTTTCGTTAGCTGTAAGGCTATTCCATTTCTCCTTAAGGCTCATGGCGCACTATTTTTCAATTCTGATTCGGGCATCTACCGCAACAACCTTATCTTTTGAACCTAGAAGCGGGTTTAGGTCCATCTCAAAGATTTCAGGAGCAACTGTTACGAGTGCCGATAAACGGCTAACAATTTCGGCAAAAATCTGTTCATTAACAGGTTCCTGTCCTCTTGCGCCCTTGATTATTCCATAGCTTTTAAGCCCTTTTATCATGTTTAATGCCTCGTTTGTATCAATAGGTGCAAGGGCAGCTTTTACATCCTTTAGAACCTCAATAAAAATACCTCCAAGTCCGCATAGTACCATGTGACCGAATTTATCCTCGCGTTTTGCCCCAACAAAAAGTTCAACCCCTTTAAGCATTGGCTGAATAAGGATGGCTGTAGTATCCTTAATCTTAATCATACGGTCAAACTCTTTGCGAACCGTTTCGGAATCTTTCACATTAAGTACAACACCCCCAACATCCGATTTGTGGACGGGGCCAACTACTTTCATTACTACCGGATAGCCTAATTTCTCTGCTGCTCTGGCAGCATCATCGGCAGTTGTAACAACCGCTTCGCCAGCACGGGGTATACCGGCAGCATCGAGCAGCTGTTGAACAGCATCGGGTGTCAGGTAACCGTTATTGCTTTTACTAATAATCTCACTTATGGCTTTTTCATTTACCTTTGGTAAAACGGGTGCTTCAGGTGATGGTTTTGGTGTATGGTAAATTTTTGCAAGGGCGTTGCCAAGCGATACCTCATCGGGGAAGAAAATTCGTCCTTTAGCAATAAAGTGTTCAATCTCATTCTTTACGTTCATAACCGAGGGGAGAACAGGGAATATGGGTTTGCGACAAACCTTCATCTTTTCATCAAGCAGGTCGTATACATCGTAAACGGGGAATAGGCCGGGACTTCCAAAAATAACTATCATGGCATCGATATTATGGAAGTCGTTTTCGCAGGCATCAATGATAAATCCAAGCTGCTCGGCTGTTCCTGTTGCCAAAAAGTCAATGGGGTTAGCCACCGATGAGCCCGGAAATAGCTTGGCAAGCAGTTCCTTTGCCTTTGGCCCCTCAATTGGAGGCACTTCAAGTCCGTTGTTCGATAAAGAGTCAGTGAGCATAACAGCAGGGCCACCTGCATGGGTGATTACTGCAATGTTTTTCCCTTGAAGCTCGGGATGCATAAAAATTGATGCCACGGTAGCCAGCTCATCGCGCCCATAGCAGCGAACAATTCCCGCTTTGCGGAACAGCGCTTCAACAGCTACATCGCTACTGGCAAGCGCTCCTGTGTGGCTCGATGCTGCTCGGCTTCCTGCCGATGAACTGCCAGCCTTAATTGCCGCAATCCTGCATCCTTTCCTTATGAGCGACTGGGCATGTTTTAAGAGTTTTTGAGGTTTGTTGATACTTTCAACGTAGAGCAGCTTTACCCTTGAGCTGCTTTGCGGGTCGAATGTATTATCGAGGTATTCAAGTACTTCCTCAACGCCAATTTGGGCGCTATTGCCCACTGAGTATACGCTGTTAAATGTTAAGCCACGCGGAATGCTCGATTCCATGATAAACACCGCAGTGGCTCCTGAACCCGAAATGAAATCAACTCCTTTGGGGTCGAACTTGGGAATTGGGGTGGTAAAAACGCCGGCATAGTTAGTGTTCATTACACCAATGCAGTTTGGGCCAATTAGGCACCCACCGGTACGGTTTATGGTGTCAACTATTTGTTGTTCAAGCTTAGCGCCCTCCTCACTCTCTTCATGAAAACCGGCCGAGAGAATAATGAAAGCTCTGGTTCCTTTTTGTGTGGCCAGAACCTCAACGGTTTGAGGGCAGAACTTAGCTGCAATGGCTAGTATCGCCAAATCCACCTGTGGTAATTCAGCAACATCGCGAACCGATTTCACTCCCTGAACCTCATCGGCTTTTGGGTTTACTACGTAAAGACTCCCTTTAAAATGGTTGTCGATAAGATTTTTTAAAACCTTTCCGCCGGGTTTCTGAATATCGTCAGAACCGCCAACCACCACTATACTTTTGGGATTGATTAACTCGTTGGTAATCATTTTAATGCGTTTTGAGTTTTACAGTTTACAATTTACACAAACGTAAATGAATTATGTAAAAGTAACAAGCCTGTTTAATGTGTTAGAGAGCTACTTTTTTTGACAAAAAAAAGGCCGACAGGATGCTGTCAGCCTTTTCAACTATTATTATTTCATCTTAGTAACTTTTGATATCTACTCCACCGAAAAGCACTAATCCTTTAAGAACAAGCTCTGGGGCATTTTCTGGTAGAGCCTGAGGTATTTTTCGTTTATCGGAAACGCCTCCAAAAATTGAGGTTACCTCAATTTTTACTTTCCATTCGGAAGGAATAATGAGTTTTGAGCCACCAAAAATGCATAGCAAATCAACAACATTTAAACCTGATTCCAGCTTTGCGGTGCTAAGGTCAATGGTTGAGCCTCCAAAAATGTTGGTAATTTTTCCCCCTCTGAATTGCTGCGAAGTAAATTTTTGGTCCGAACCACCAAAAATGGAAACATCATCAATCAAGTCGTCCTTAACTTCACCTGTTTTGTATGGGTGCCACCTGCGTCGCCTGCTACCAAATATTAATGAAAGGCCTATAAAAAGAATAACTGCAGGCCAAAAAAGTTTACTAATTGAAACGGGCAACTCGTAAAACTTTGCAGCCAGGAAAAATGCCCCTATGGCAATTAAGACTGTTCCTGTAGTTCTATTCCCTTTACCGGGCAGAATAATTAATCCTATTACAATTAGTAACGTTTGCCAGGTGAAAATGTATTTGCCCCATTCAACAGGATACAAATCGAAGTTATCGATAAGGAGTAAACCTGCCAACACAATTAGCAAAAACCCAAGTACTAGTCTTGAGTAGTCGGTTTTCGGGCTGTTCTCAATTTTTTCCATTTGATTTGAATTTGGTTTTCAACAATCTAAAAATACGATTTATATGTATCATTTGCTGCATGGTCATAAAATTTATTTAGGGTATTGCTGTTTTTTTGTACATAAACCCATAAAATGGGTTGGCTAAAGAAAAAAGAGCAATCGGATAACGATTGCTCTTTTTTATCACTTTAAGCTTGATGCCTTAGTGACTAGCAGCACCTTCAGGAACAGCTAGCTTATCGCCGGTAGCATCAATCACGTTTTTCTTCCACCAGTCGGGGTATTGTGGATTTTTAACTGGGGCAGGGCAGTAATCGTACTGGTTGTATTTAAGCCCACCCTTTCCATCCTCCTGCTTAACATTTCCATCCATAAATTTCATTAAAAGGAACTGGAATAGTTTTTCCCAGCGAGCAACAACATAGTTTCCGGTATTAACGGTATAATCGGTAAGGAATCGTACAGCATCCTCCTTGTTGGTTTCCAATAGCTTAAGAGCGGTTTGGTCAACTACGGCTGTTTGTGAGATGAAACGGTTTTCCAACTCATCCTGTACCCTTTTGATATCCTGAATCATAAGGTCGTAGCGGAGGTAAGCAAAGTTCGATACCTTATTGAATACCCAGAATGCACAATCGTCGCAGTAGGTGAGCATATCGCCCTTGCCCTCGGCGTAAGCCTCTGGCACAGAGGTAACGCTGCAATATACAGGGAAGTAAACGGTTGAGGCAGCATCGTCAACACTGAACCAGAAAATACCGCCAACAGCATCGGGTAGCCAGCTGCGCATTTGTGCAACAAACGAGAATCCGGTTTGCTGGGTTGCAGTGGCGCGTTCGTTAAAGTACGATTTCCCTTCGTATTTCCAGGTTAGTGGACGCCAACGGTATGGGAGACCATGAGGACCTGCGCCTGGATCCTTACTCATGTCGAGTTCTGTTCCCTCAAGGTGATCGCGCATAAAGTTCATCATATCCCTAACCGAGAGTTTACGCTCAGGCTTGATATATAAAGGCATGCGGTTTTTAAGGTCGTGCCCCTTGGCGTAGTCAAAGTAGTTCCACATATCCTTGTTTACAGCCTTGAAAAACGACCAAACCCTAATCTCACAGAAACGAGCTGCACCAAAATCGAGTGGGGCATATACATCGGAAAAGCTAAATTCCTCATCTTTACCGGTAAAGTAACCTTTTTGACGAGCAAAGCCGATTACATCATGAGCGTAAACAACCTCAACATCGGGTTCAAAAATTTTATCTAAATTTTTTGAGCTGATTGAGGTTTTCATGTTCTCAAGGGGGAAGGTGGTGATACGAGCATGATTAGCATGACCCGATACGTACCCATCGGGAATACGAATGGCTACCCATACTGCTCCCCGATTTGCGTTGTAAGCCTTTTTAGTTTTCTTGTCCACCTTAATATCGGTTCCCTTTCCAATCATTTCAAAAATCCAAACCTCGTTCTTGTCGGCAACCGAGAACGATTCCCCGGAACTGTAGTAGCCATACTTTTCAACCAGTTCAGCCATCACTTTAATGGCCTCACGTGCGCTCTTTGAGCGCTGTAGGGCGATATACATTAATGAACCGTAGTCAATTAACCCAGTACTATCCTGTAGCTCCTCACGTCCGCCATAGGTGGTTTCACCAATTGCTACCTGATATTCGTTCATGTTGCCTACCACGCTATATGTCTGTAAGGCCTGGGGAATTTCGCCAAGGAATTTCCCTGTATCCCATTCGTAAATCTTCATTAGCGTACCAGCCGGATAAACAGCAGCTGGTTTGAAATAAAGTTCGCCAAACAGGTAATGTGAGTCGGCGGCGTAGGTTATCATGGTTGAGCCGTCAACCGATGCACCTTTGGTTACAAGGTAATTGGTGCAAGCATTGCCGGTATTGGCATTAATCAGTAATGCAATAGCAGCAAAAATCTGGATTGTGAGTTTTCTCATAATCGTTTTAGTTTAATTAAAGTTTACAAACCTAATATTTTTTTGATTATAAACCAGGTTGATGGTTTAATGGTTCAGGGTTTTAGCTGTATAGACACCCGGCTATGGAGTTGTTGTTTGCTCCTGTTACTGAGGCTATGGCGCCGGGTTCCTTTAGTAAGTAAAGCACCCCAAGGAATGCAAATATCAGGGCTTCCTTATAATCAATAGTTTTACTATCGGGAATTACAATTTTCAACTCGGTTTTCTGCTTGATTAGTTCCATTAAAAAAGCATTCTTGGCTCCTCCACCGGTTGCCAGCATGGTTGTTTTTTTCAAGCTGTTACAATCGTGGGCTATTCTACCTGAAATATGCTCGTATGCGGTTCTTAACTGACTGGTAAGCGGATATGCATTATACCTGTTGAGTATAGGCATTATATAGCTCTCGAACCACTCCCTACCCAACGATTTTGGCGGTGGCTGAATGTAGTATTCAATATTTTCAAGTTCCTGGAGCATTCCCGGAATAACCTGACCGGTTCTTCCAAGGTCACCATTAAAATCGTATTCATTACCTGTTAACCCTGCTAGGTGGTTAAGCATCATGTTGCAAACACAAATATCGTAAGCCACCCGGTTGCTAAAATTATCATCGTAGCTAATATTTGCTATGCCTCCCAAATTAAGGCAGATGTCAAACTCTTGAAAAAGCATTTTGTCTCCAATTGGAACTAGCGGTGCACCTTGCCCCCCCCGTGAAACATCGCCCGAACGAAAATCGGAAATGCAAGGAATTCCTGAATACGCAGCGATTGCTGCACCTTTGCCAATTTGTAGGGTGTATCCTTGAGTCGGATTATGAAAAACGGTGTGTCCATGCGATGCAATGTAATCGGCCTCAATTCCATGTTCCGATACAAACCGTTTAACCTGTTCACCTAAATACTTCCCGTAGCTAAAGTCTAAAGCGGTAATCTCCTCAGCAGTGTAATTATGGGCTTCCTTTAGCTGATTTATGAGATGTGTTGGATACTTAATGGTTTCGGCAGCTAAAATGTAGTATTGCCACTTGCTATTTATGTTCTGAAAAAAGCAGTAACAAATATCGAGCCCATCGAGCGATGTGCCCGACATTAAGCCTATCATCCTATAACTTGAAGACTTGTTTGGGGAATGCATTACTTACGCGAATACACGCTTATTACTAGTTCCTTCACAGCTTGGTTGACCAGTTTATAAAGGGTTTCGTTTGGTGAGTTTATGTTTGGGTTTACAAAACCGTCAAAATACTTATCGTTCAGCGTTATTACTTTACTTTCAATAGCTTCACCTTTGGTGTTGGCTACTGGTATTATTCCTTTATCGTTATAGATGTTCATTTTAATGGTAATCTTTGGCTTTATCTCATTGGGAGCCAGTTGGATTACCTGTGGTGAGGTGTCGCTGGAGGTTTTGGTTACATATTTCGACATAAACTCAGGGCCAATTTCCACATCAATGCTGATATAAAACTTTGAGTTCCCTTTCCGAAGAGCTCTGTTTATTGTCACATTTGGAAATCCATAGTGGTCGTATGAAAATTTATCGCCGTAGGCATTCAGGGGCAATATAATCATACCAACATCGTTGGTAAGCTGTTGCTTAATAATATCCCAGATATCGGCAGTAAGGTGCCCAATAATTCTATCCTGCTGCGGTTTAACCGGTTCGCGGAAAAGGTGAGCATATTCGCTAAACTTTGCATGGTACCCGGGATCAATATTGACCTTGAAATAAATCAGCCCTACCTCTTTATTTCTGTATTTTTGGGCAAAAACCTGAGTGCTAAAGAAAAATAAAGTTATTGCCAGCAGAACTGAAGTGTATCTTTTCATGGCTTGAAATTTTTTCAAATGTAATAAAACTTATCAAAAAGTGAACCAAATTAGCTCAATTGTGCCTTTTGTGGTCTTTTCCTTTTCCATCGCCTATGCGTCCATAGCCAGTTTTCAGGGTTTTCTCTTATACTTTGTTCAAGCCTGTGCATGTAGGCAGCGGTTAGCTCACCGTCCTGCAGTTCGTTTGGCTTATCGCACAAAACGCTTAGTTCTACAGTATAGTAACCCCTCTTTACCCTTTTAATATCGATGTAAATAACAGGGTAGTTATACATTTTTGCATACTTTTCGGGACCATGAATGCAGGCGGTATCCTGGTTGAAAAAGTTTATCCAGTAGGCTTTTGATAGGTTAGAGGGGCTTTGGTCAGCAACCAGAATGTATATGCAAGGTTTGTGTTTATATTTCTGAAAGGTATCAAAGGTCTGATTGGTTGGAACCAATTCGGTTCCCCTAATCGATCGGTTCCACTTGATGAACCAATCGATTAGCTTGTTGCTTAGTGGTTTGTATATGGCAACCGGGTGATGTTTTAGCTGTATACCAGCCGATAGGGCTCCCCATTCCCAGTTGTTTAGGTGCCCTGCAACTCCAATAATACTCTGTTTCTGATTGTAGTAGTAATCGAGTAGTTCAGGGTTAAGAATTTTATGACGTTCTCTTATGGCTGAGTTGCGCATGGTGAACCCTTTAAGCGCCTCAACAGAAATATCGGCTAGGTTCTGGTACGATTGTTTCTCAATTACTGCTAATTCCGCATCGCTCTTTTCAGGGAATGCCAATCGTAAATTGCTTCGGGTAACCTTTACACGGTATTTTAAAACATTGTGCAGGAGTTTAGCCATAATATTACTATAGCCGTAGATTAAGCCCCATGGAATTATGGCTACAATAACTATTGAGATGAGAAATAGTATGAAGTAAAAAACGGTTATCAAAACTCAATCAGTTTACTATGTCAAAGTTAGCTATTACCAGAAAAACTTGATAGCATATTCCGAATCATTGTTTAACATATCGGTAGCAACAATTTTAAGGCTATGCCATTGACCTTTTTTAATCCTTTGGGGATTAAGATTATGCGAAAGTATACGGGTTTTTGGATCCCACTCAAATAACACCCAGTTACCATCAATATAGCCATTATACTTTTTGATCCTCGTATTGTCAGTTAGCTTAAAGTTTATGTTGTTTTGACTGGTGATTTTTGCATTAGGCATTAAATTCTGGGAGATAATTGACGGAGGAATTGTATCAACCAGAACGGTATATTTCCCAAAGCTATTACAGGTTGCCTTTAGGCTGCCATTAATAAGTTCGCTTCCAACGTATTCAAATCCTTTCCCGTTTATTTTTGCAATGTAGTGTTTACTCAAAATGTTTTCAGGTATTTTGCTGGCTTTGTATTCCAATGTGAACTTTTTGAAGAGCTTTGTTTTTGGATTATGAATAGTGACTGTTGGGTATGGCAGATTATCCGCTTGGTTCTCTTCCATTTGGAATAGTATATCGTGGAATAGGGCATTTTCGGGCAACTTAACCATGTAACTATCGGTTTTGTGTGTGTTTTCAGCATTCCATCTGAAAAGAGGAAGGGAAGGTACGCTTGTAGCGTTTACCTTATTTTCCACGCCTAATATCTTGAATATTAGTTTACTACTGTTTCCTGAATGATCCCAAACCGTAACATCAATAGTGTAAGAACTATCTTTAGCTATATCAATAATACCATGGTTGATAACATGATTGATGCCCGAAAACCTGTTGTTAGGATCGGTCCATAGCCGAATTGCTTTATAGCCATTCCATCCATTATCGGTTATACCATTAAAACCATTTGCATACCGGGTTTCCAGAAAAGAGAATCGGTCAACATGGAAGGTAAATGTTTTATTACCATTTATTCTCACTTCGGCTTTCTTGATACCGGCTCTCAGGCTGTTTGAATTTACAATATCGTAGTAATCGAGTGCTAGGCCAACTTTACCCGATGCTTTAATAGGCAATGGAACAGTAAAATCGCGCCCCTTTTTTACGGCTTCATAGGCTTTATAGGTTAAGCTGTCGAGCAGGTATCTTAAGCTGTCAATTTCAAAAACAAGCAAACGGTTAATGGTTGGTGGATTGCTATCGGTTTGCCTCCATTCATTAAAAAACTCAAACGGATCTAAAATATGCTGCGAGGTGGTTTCACGAATCTCGAAGTGCAGGTGTGGCCCCCCGGAACTACCACTGTTACCCGATAGTCCAATAATATCGCCCTTATTCACATTTAGTTCTCCTGGGTTAGGGAATAGCTCAATCTCGAACGACTGTTTTTGGTATTGGGCATTCTCAACATACTCTGCAATTTTACCCACAAACCTATCGAGGTGAGCATATACCGATGTTTTGCCATTGGGGTGGTCAACGTAAATTACTTTACCAAAACCAACAGGGCTTACCTTGATTCGTGAAACAAAACCTTTTTCAATGGCAAAAACACTATAACCTACCTGTCCCATGGTACGAAGATCGACCCCTGAGTGGAAATGATCCGATCGAACTTCACCAAATGTGCCCGAAAAGGCGGGTGGCATTTCGAGTGGTAACTTAAACGGTTGGGTTTGAGCAATTGTAACACTTGAAAGAAAAAGCAAACCTGCAAAGCGGAAAAGCCTCATTGTTATTATCTTTTTATGCCCAAATATATAAAAGCCTACCTTCATTAGTGCTTAAAATTGAAATGATCTGATAGAAATATTTTAGTTTTGAGCGTAAACATTTCATTATTAGATTTATGGAAAACCCCACTCTGCTGAGTTTAAAAATTGTTTAAAGATTTGTTTTTTGAAGTAGGTTTAATTAACTTTGTAAAACTTTATCTGGGATATGAACGATTCTTCGAGCCATATAATCGACAACATTAAACAAAAGGTTCAAACTCTTGTTTTTATGTATGAAAGAGAAAAACAGGAGAACGAACGTTTAAAGGCTCAGGTTGCTCAGCTTGAAGCTAAACTGAAAGTTAAAGAGCAAGCTTGCGCCGAGCTTGAAGAACGATTTTCCCGGTTAAAGATAGCCAAGGCGCTAAAGGCAAGCGACGCCGATGTGCACGAGGCAAAGATTAAGGTGAACCGGATTGTGCGGGAAATTGACAGGTGTATTGCTCTACTTAATAAATAGAACCTAGCGCTGCCTAATGGACGAAAAGTTATCAATTAACGTGAATGTGGCCGAACGGTTATATCCCCTCAAAATCGACAGAGACGATGAGGAAAAGATACGTAAGGCTGCTAAATTGATAAACGACAAGGTAATGCTGTACAAGCAAAGGTATAGCGACAAGGACGTACAGGATTATTTGGCTATGGCAGCACTACAGTTCGTTATAAAGCTGATAGAGTGCGAGGATAAAACTGATACCTCGGAGTTTATGAGCGAGTTGAAAGATCTGGACGAATGGCTGGGTTCTTTCATTGGTAAGCAAAACATGAGTTCTTTCAAATAGCATTGCCCGCATTATCGCCTTAACGTTTTTGCGAAACTCAACACTACAAAAATTGGAGAAGGACTTTCTCCGCACAAGACAGGCCTGTTTACCGCTTGTTCGGGATCTCCTCCGGGAGACGCTGGTAGTCTGAATCGGATGGCCTCTCCACCCATGTTTAGCTGGGGTTTCTACATAAAATTAAGGCATAATGCGGGTTTTTTATATATATAATTCTTAAAAATTCATTTAGTATGGTGTTAACAATAATAATTGCAGTTTCGGCTTTTTCCCTAGGGGGATTACTGTCGTACTTTACCTGGAATAAGCTTTTGGCCAGCAAGCGCAATAAGATTATTCAGGAGGCCGAAGCCGAGGCCGAAGTTATCCGTAAGGAGAAGATTTTGCAGGCAAAGGAAAAGTTCTTACAGCTTAAAACTGAACACGATAAGGTAATTTCGGAAAAAAACAACCGGATTGCTCAGGCTGAAACCAAAATCAAGCAGCGCGAGCTGCAGCTATCGCAAAAGTTTGAGGAGCTTCAGCGTAAGCAGAAGGAGGTTGATGTTATTCGCGAAAACCTTTCGAGCCAAATGGAACTGGTTGAAAAGCGTGGCGAGGAACTTGAGCGTATGCATAAGGATCAAATTGAGCGCCTTGAATCAATTTCGGGTCTTTCGGCCGAGGAGGCTAAGGCTCAGCTTATTGAGTCGCTTAAAGCCGAGGCTCGCACCCAGGCCATGTCGTACATCAACGAGATTGTTGATGAGGCCAAAATGACTGCCACCAAGGAGGCAAAGCGTATTGTGGTACAAAGCATACAGCGCGTTGCAACAGAAACAGCCATTGAGAACTCAGTTACTGTGTTCAATATCGATTCCGATGAAATCAAGGGTCGCATCATTGGCCGCGAAGGCCGTAACATTAGAGCTCTGGAGGCTGCTACCGGTGTGGAAATCATTGTGGACGATACACCTGAAGCAATCATCCTTTCAGCTTTCGACCCTGTTCGTCGTGAAATTGCCCGACTTGCCCTTCATCAGCTGGTAACCGATGGCCGTATCCACCCTGCGCGTATCGAGGAGGTAGTGCAAAAGGTTCAAAAACAGGTTGAGGAGGAAATTATTGAGGTGGGCAAACGCACCGCTATTGATTTGGGTATCCACGGCTTACATCCTGAGCTCATCCGCCTGGTTGGTAAAATGAAGTATCGCTCATCCTATGGGCAGAACCTGCTCCAGCACTCGCGTGAGGTTGCAAACCTTTGTGCAATTATGGCCTCAGAGCTTGGGCTTAACCCCAAGGTTGCCAAGCGTGCTGGCTTACTGCACGATATAGGCAAGGTGCCCGATGATGAACCCGAACTACCACACGCTATTCTTGGTATGAAACTCGCCGAGAAGTACAAGGAGAAACCCGAGGTTTGTAATGCTATTGGCTCGCACCATGATGAGGTGGAGATGACCACCCTCATTGCTCCTATTGTTCAGGTTTGCGACGCCATTTCAGGTGCACGTCCAGGTGCACGCCGCGAGGTTGTTGAATCGTATATTAAGCGACTTAAGGAGATGGAAGACCTTGCGCTTTCATATCCCGGAGTGCTTAAAACATATGCAATTCAGGCTGGTAGGGAGTTGCGTGTAATTGTTGGTAGCGAAAAGGTTTCGGACGAAGAAGCCAATAAGCTCTCGTTCGAGATTGCCAAAAAGATTCAGGACGAGATGACATATCCAGGTCAGGTTAAAATTACGGTGATTCGCGAAACCCGAGCCATCAGCTACGCAAAGTAGTGTTCAGTGTTTAGTGTATAGTGTATAGTGTATAGTGTATAGTGTATAGTGTATAGTGTTTAGTGTTTAGTGTTTAGTGTTTAGTGTGAACCTTAAACCTTGAACCTTGAACCTTAAACCTTAAACCTTAAACCTTAAACCTTGAACCTTGAACCTTAAACCATAAACCTTGAACCTTGAACCTTAAACCTTGAATCTATGAACATCCAGATGTGCGACCTAAGGGGGCAGTACTTAAAGATAAAAAGTGAGATTGATGCTGCCATTCAGGAGGTAATTGACAGTACTGCTTTTATCAAGGGGAAGGAGGTAGGTCTGTTTCAGGAAGAACTTGCTTCCTATCTGGGCGTTAAGCATGTAATTGGCTGTGCCAACGGAACCGATGCCCTTCAAATAGCACTTATGGCACTCGATTTAAAACCGGGCGATGAAGTTATCACGCCCGACTTTACTTTTATTGCCACGGTTGAGGTTGTAGCCCTTTTGGGGCTCACGCCAATACTTGTCGATGTTGATCCATCAACCTTTACTATCGATGCTAAAAGGTTAGAGGAAGCCATAACCCCAAAAACCAAAGCCATTATTCCTGTTCATCTTTTTGGCCAATGCGCCAACATGGATGAGATTATGCGTTTAGCTCAAAAGTATAACCTGTACGTTATTGAGGACACAGCACAGGCATTGGGTGCCGATTATTTCCATTCCGATGGCCGAGTTTCAAAAGCAGGAACCATAGGAGCCGTTGGCACAACATCGTTTTTCCCTTCAAAAAACTTAGGTTGCTATGGCGACGGAGGTGCTCTTTTTACCAATGATGATAGCTTGGCTAACGAGATACGTTCAATTGCCAACCATGGTATGAAGGTCAGGTATCATCACGATAGGATTGGGGTGAACTCCCGTCTCGATACCATTCAGGCTGCCATTTTAAGGGTTAAGCTGAAGTACCTCGATTTTTATAATAAGGCTCGTATTGAGGCTGCAAATGCCTACGATTCCGCGTTAAAACCTTGTAGCAAGATTATTACGCCGGCACGAGCTAAGTGGAGTAGCCATATCTTTCATCAGTACACATTAAAGCTTAACAATGTTGATCGCGAAAGGCTACAAAAAGATTTGGCTGCCAAAGGTATTCCCACCATGGTTTACTACCCAATACCGTTGCATAAGCAAAAAGCTTTTGAACCCTACAGGGAGTTTAATTATGGGCGTTCGTTTCAGGTTTCCGATTTTCTATCAAGTTCTGTAATCTCGCTTCCCATGCATACCGAGCTATCAGCCGATGTAATAAAATATATCACCGAAACTCTACTGGAGGCATTAAAAGATTAATTTTGATAAATTTTTATTGTCATGGAGAAAACCTACTTCGCCCACGAAACAGCAGTAATTGATGAAGGTTGCACAATAGGCAAGGGTACAAAAATATGGCACTTCAGCCATATAATGTCTGGCTGTGAGATAGGTGAAAGTTGCAATATTGGCCAAAACGTGGTTGTTTCCCCGGGAGTAAAATTAGGCCGAAATGTAAAGGTTCAGAACAATGTTTCCATTTATACGGGTGTAATTTGCGAGGATGATGTTTTTTTAGGCCCATCAATGGTGTTTACCAATGTAATAAACCCGCGTAGCGCCATTAACCGCAAGAGTGAGTATTTAACAACGCTGGTAAAGCGTAGCGCCACCATTGGAGCAAATGCAACCATAGTATGCGGCGTTACCCTTGGCGAGTTTTCCTTTGTTGGTGCCGGAGCAGTGGTGACTAAGGACGTAAAGCCTTACGCTCTGGTAGTTGGTAATCCAGCCCGACAAATAGGTTGGATGAGCGAGTATGGCCATCGTCTTGAGTTTAATAGCGATGGCGTTGCAGTTTGCCCTGAGAGTGGACAAAAGTATAAGCTTGAAAATAATCAGGTTTTTCGAATAGATTAGGCAATGAAGAATTTTGCACTTATTGGAGCAGCCGGATTTATTGCTCCTCGTCACCTTAAAGCAATTAAGGAAACCGGCAATAATTTGCTTGCAGCACTCGATAAGCACGACTGTGTAGGAATTATGGATAGCTACTTCCCTAAGGCTGACTTCTTTGTGGAATATGAACGATTCGATAGGCATATCGATAAGCTTAAGCGACAGGGCGTTAAGGTTGATTACGTTAGCATTTGCACTCCAAACTACCTGCACGATTCGCATATCCGTTTTGCTTTACGACAGGGTGCTAACGCTATTTGCGAGAAACCAATCGTGCTGAATCCTTGGAATATTGAAGCCCTTGCTGAAATTGAAAAAGAAACCGGCAAACGCATTAGCACTATTCTTCAGCTCAGGCTGCATCCCACTATTATTGAGTTGAAGAAACAGATTGACAGTGCTCCAAAGGATAAGGTTTTTGATATCGATTTAACCTACATTACAAGCCGTGGACGTTGGTACTTTATTTCATGGAAGGGCGATACTCAGAAATCGGGTGGGGTTGCCACCAATATTGGTGTGCACTTTTTCGATATGCTTTCATGGATTTTTGGAAGTGTTAAGTCGAGCGTGGTGCATGTTTCCCGCCCCGACAAGGCTGCTGGATACATGGAACTCGAAAAGGCTCGCGTACGCTGGTTTTTAAGTGTTGACTATAACGATATTCCTGATAATATAAAGCAAAAAGGGCAGCGAACCTACCGTTCCATTCGCATTGCCGATAAGGAACTGGAGTTCAGCGAGGGGTTTACCGATTTGCATACTGCAAGCTACCGCGAAATTCTCGCAGGTAATAGCTTTGGCTTAAACGATGCCCGTTCTTCAATTGAAACTGTTTACACCATCCGTAATATGGTACCAGTAGGTTTAACCGGCGATTATCACCCATTTTGTAAAACATTAAACCTTTAAAAAATGTATAGCGAACTTGTTTCCAAAAAGGAAAAACTTGCAGTTATTGGTTTGGGTTACGTGGGGTTACCAATAGCACTGGAATTTGCCCGCAAACTCTCAGTTATTGGGTTCGATATTAAGCCCGATAGGGTTGAACTAATGAAGAAAGGCATCGACCCCAGTCGTGAGCTTGAACCTGAAGCATTTAAAGGTTGCGATATTGAGTTCACCTCAAATATCGACGATTTACGAAAGGCCAAGTTCTATGTGGTTGCAGTTCCAACCCCAATTGATGAGCACAACCTACCCGATTTAAAACCCCTTCTTGCAGCAACCCGATCAGTTGGACAAGTGCTTAAAAAAGGCGATTACGTAGTTTACGAGTCAACCGTTTACCCGGGCTGTACCGAGGAGGATTGCGTACCCTTGCTTGAAGAGCTATCGGGTTTAAAGTACATTCAGGATTTTAAGGTTGGCTTTTCGCCTGAGCGTATTAACCCCGGTGACAAGGAGCATACTTTGACAACCATTAAAAAGATAACTTCTGGTTGCGATGCCGAGTCGGCCGAGGAGATTGCTAAAACCTATGAGCTTATTATAAAGGCAGGTATTCACCGTGCCAGTTCCATTAAGGTTGCTGAGGCCGCAAAGATTATTGAGAACACCCAACGCGATATCAATATTGCCTTTATGAATGAGCTTTCCATCATTTTTAACCGTATGGGTATTAACACCTACGAAGTACTTGAAGCGGCCGGTACAAAATGGAATTTTCTAAAGTTTTTCCCGGGATTGGTGGGTGGTCATTGTATTGGTGTTGACCCCTACTATCTGGTTTACAAGGCTAAAGAGCTTGGCTATCACCCTCAAATTATTACTGCTGGCCGTTTCATTAACGACTCCATGGGTGGTTACGTGGCAAAGCAGACCGTAAAGAAAATTATAGCTGCCGATAAAAACCCAAAAGAGTCGCGCGTGCTCGTTTTGGGTGTTACATTCAAGGAAAATGTAAGCGATATCCGTAACTCAAAGGTGGTTGATATTTACAACGAGCTAAAATCGTTCGGTATTCAGAATATCGATGTGGTTGACCCCTATGCCGACAGCCACGAGGTGAAGGAAGAATACGGTTTCGATATGGCTTCTGCCCCAAATGGTAAGTACGACGCCATAATTGTTGCCGTTAGCCATAACCAGTACATCAACCTTAACGAGGAATGGTTTAAAAACCTTGCAAACCCTGCATGTGTTTTTGTTGATGTTAAGGGCATTTACAGGGGGAAAATACATAATTTAACATACTGGAGCCTCTAAAACTTACTTTTGATTATCAAAAAATTAAGCCCCTAAATGGGGCTTTGTTTATATTTAGTGACTTTTTTTATGATCTTGTTTCCCTTATTTATATTATTTTCGTGGAATAATTCCTGGTAGGTCATCCCCCTTGGGTGTGACTGACTGGGCGAAGCTGTAAAGTCGTTAAACGTGAACCGTTAAAAGTTAAATGCTATAATCCTTTACATCTCTTCACATCATTTTTTTATTCATAAATCATAAATCTTGAATCTTAAATCTTAAATCTTAAATCTTAAATCTTAAATCTTAAATCTTAAATTGTTATCCTTGAACCTTAAACCTTGAACCTTAAACCTTAAACCTTAAGCTATGGTAAAAAACATCTGCTGCATTGGCGCTGGTTATGTGGGCGGTCCCACAATGGCTGTTATAGCCCTGAAGAACCCCAATATTAAAGTTAATGTTGTTGATATCAATGCTGAACGCATAGCAGCATGGAATACCGATGAGTTGCCAGTTTATGAGCCCGGTTTGCTGGAGGTGGTTAAGCAGGCACGCGGTCGTAACCTATTCTTCGATACCGACATCGAGAAAGGCATCCGTGAGGCCGATATGATATTCATTAGCGTTAATACTCCCACCAAAACCTTTGGGGTAGGTAAGGGCAGGGCAGCCGATTTACGATACGTTGAACTCTGCGCCCGCCAGATTGCCGAAGTTGCCACTACCGATAAGATTGTGGTTGAAAAGTCAACCCTTCCGGTTCGTACTGCTCAGGCCATAAAAACCATACTCTCCGAAACAGGGAATAAGGTTAAATTTCAGGTGCTTTCAAACCCTGAGTTTTTAGCAGAAGGGACAGCCATTAAGGATTTGCTTGAACCCGACAGGGTACTAATTGGCGGCGATCAAACCCCAGAGGGGCTTGCAGCCATTGAGGAGTTAACGCAGGTGTACGCCAGTTGGGTGCCCCGTGAACGCATAATACAGACCCGTTTGTGGTCGTCGGAGCTTTCAAAGCTTACAGCTAACGCTTTCCTTGCTCAACGTATCTCATCAATAAACAGCATTTCTGCTCTATGCGAAGCAACAGGGGCCGATGTGGATGAGGTGGCCTACGCCATTGGAACCGATTCCCGTATTGGTCCCAAGTTCCTCAAAGCCTCGGTTGGGTTTGGTGGTTCTTGCTTCCAGAAGGATATTCTAAACCTGGTTTACCTTTGCGAATACTTTGGTTTGCCTGAGGTGGCGCGTTACTGGGAACAGGTTATTTTACTTAACGATTACCAAAAACTCCGCTTTGCGCAGAATATCATTCACACCCTATTTAATACTGTTAGCGGCAAAAAGATTGCCATGCTTGGCTGGGCATTTAAGAAGGACACTAACGATACCCGCGAGAGCGCAGCTATTTATGTAGCTGATCATCTACTCAGCGACATGGCAAATATTTGGGTTTACGATCCCAAAGTGCCCGCAAAGAGCATGTATGCCGATTTGGATTACCTGGGAACCCGGTCACCGGAGGAGAACCGCAAGCACCTAACGGTAGTTAGCGACCCCTACGAAGCCTGCAAGAATGCCCATGCCATTGCCATTATCACCGAGTGGGACGAGTTCAAAACCTACGATTGGCAGCGCATATACGATAACATGATGAAACCCGCCTTTATCTTTGATGGCCGCAATATCCTCGATCATAAAAAGCTTATGGAAATAGGGTTTAAGGTAAAAGCGATAGGAAAGAGTTATTAGTTCAAGGTTCAAAGTTTAAGGTTTTGAACTCACAGAATTATAATGATTAATAATGATGATTGAACAATTTGAAGATTTGGATATATGGAAGGAAGCAAGAGAATTATGCATACACATTAAAGAGATATGTGAGAATAGTAAATTTTCAAAAGATTATACATTAAAAAATCAAATACTTTCATCAAGCGGATCAATAATGGACAACATAGCTGAAGGATTTGAACGAGGAGGAAATAAAGAATTTATTCAGTTCTTGTTTATTGCAAAAGGCTCTTGCGGTGAAACTCGTTCCCAGTTATATCGAGCTAAAGATTTTGGATATGTTTCTGTTGAAAAAAGTGAAGAATTGATAAAAACTACTTCAATTTTAAGTAAAAAGATATCTGCATTAATTAACTACCTAAAAAGATCTAGTTTAAAGGGAGCTAAATTTAAAAATAATAACCTAAAACCCAAACCTTGAACCTTAAACCTTAAACCTTAAACCTTAAACCTTAAACCTTAAACCTTGAACCTTAAACCTTAAACCTTAAACCTTAAACCTTGAACCTTAAACCTTAAACCTTGAACTTTAAACCTTTGAATCATGAAACTCCTCCTCACTGGTACAGCTGGTTTTATTGGTTTTCACCTTGCCAAACGCTTGCTTGAGCGTGGCGACGAAGTGATAGGCCTCGATTGTATTAACGATTACTACGATATTAACCTGAAATACTCAAGGTTAGAAATTACGGGCATCGACCGTAGTAAAATTGAGTATGGCAAATTTGTGCAAAGCACAAAATACCCAAATTACAGGTTTATCCAGCTAAAGCTTGAGGATAGGGAAGCCATACTTAACCTTTTTGCTCAGGAAAAGTTCGATAAGGTTTGCAACCTGGCTGCCCAGGCTGGCGTAAGATATAGCCTACAGAACCCTTTCACCTACATAGACAGTAATATTAACGGCTTTCTGAATATACTGGAGGGATGTCGCTATAATGGAGTAAAACATCTAGCCTATGCCAGTAGTTCAAGTGTTTATGGGCTGAATGAAACCATGCCCTTTTCCGTCCATCACAATGTTGACCACCCCATAAGCCTGTACGCTGCAAGTAAGAAAAGCAACGAGCTTATGGCGCATACCTATAGCTACCTTTATGGCATTCCAACAACTGGTTTACGGTTCTTTACCGTTTACGGCCCATGGGGCCGGCCCGATATGGCGCTATTCCTATTTACCAAAGCCATACTTGAGGACAAGCCCATTGATGTTTACAACAATGGCAACATGCAACGCGACTTTACCTATATCGACGATATAGTTGAGGGAATTGTACGTGTAATAGACAACCCACCCAGGGGTAATCCTGAATGGACTGGCGCCAATCCCGATCCCGGAACCTCAATAGCACCATACAGGGTGTATAACATTGGCAACAGCAGTCCGGTAAGGCTTATGGACTTCATTGAGGCCATTGAGGAGGCCTTAGGCCAGAAGGCTATCAAGAACTTCCTTCCCCTCCAGGCCGGTGATGTCCCAGCCACCTGGGCCGATGTTTCCGACCTAGAGAAAGACCTGGGCTATAAACCCAATACCGATATTCGGTTTGGGGTTAAGAGGTTTGTGGAGTGGTATTTAACTTTTATGTATTAAATTTTTTAAATATTCATAAGAGATGGAAGATGCATGTATTTGCTTATCAAAATTAAGATGTGAATTTCGAAAAAATTAAAATTGACTAAATTTAAATAACATGAAATTTAATATTAGACTTTTCAAACTAGATACAAATTCAATATTTAAAAGTTTTTTTAGTGTATTTATATTTAATTTAATATCTGCATTTTTGGGTTTTATGTTAAATATTATACTTGCAAGATATTTCGATGTAGAAACATATGGTAATATTTCTTATTTTATTGCGTCTTTTCTTGTCTTATATACTATATTTGAGTTCGGTTTTGGAAATACTTTAGTGATTTTAAAAAGTAAATACGAAAATAATTTAAAAAATTATGTAAATGATACAATTAATACACATTTCCTAATATTTTCATTAATATTATTGATTTTCACTGAATTGATAATTCAATTATTTGGGGAACAATTAAAATTACAAATTTATGAATCGAGAATACTAATAACATCTTCATTTATTTTTGCTTTATATAATTATTTAATTTCTATTTATCAAGCTGATGGAAAATGGATGAGGTATAACTATTTTAATTTGTTAAGTAATTTTTTAAAATTTTTTATTTTCATAATAGTAATTTTTTTATATTCAAATATCTTTGATATTAATTTTACTTTCAAATTATTTACTAGAACATATTTAGTTTACACTTTAATATTATTTTTGGTTACACTTTATTTTATATATCCGCATATTCATTTTAAAGGAATAAAATTACATTTCCCATTATATAAAACGTTGATACCCCTTGGAATTACTAACTTAATTGTAATTTTAGCTATGAGAGTTGACAATTTTATTATACTTCATAAGTTAGACAATTATCAACTAGGAATTTATTCTGCAGCAAATTCATTTGCATTATTTTTTCCAATAATTACAGGATCTCTAATGAAAGTTCTATTAAGAGAGTCTGCAAACCAAGGAATAAATTATTTAAAAAAAATAATTGATATCCAAAAAAAATATTTTATCCATTTAATAATATTTATTATTATTATAATTTTTACAAGCAAGTATTTAATTATATTTTTTTTTGGAAGTAAATATTTATATTCAATTCCAATTTTTCAAGTTTTAAGCATAGTTTATATTGGTGGTGTTTTTTTTACACCTCTAGAAAGTTATTTTTTTAGCAATCATCAAACATTAATAATGTTAATAAGAATATTACAATTATTAATAATTATAATTTTTGGCTTCTTATTAATTGACTTGTTTGGATTAATTGGAATGGCAATAGCAATTGTTCTAAGCAGAATAATCGCATGGTTTTACTTTACAATAAAGTCAAAAAAAGTAATATTCAAATTATCAATTAAATGAATTAATAATTGAATTCTTTAATTTGTTTTTGAAAGAATTGAAATAAATACTAAGTTTAGATATTAATATTTATAAACCAAATTAAATTATTTTAGAATGAAAATATTACCAATTTTAAATAGTTATTTTGTAAGATATAAATTACAAAATAATAATAAAGGTGTAGTAATTAAGCACGGATTTAATGCAGAGTTTATTGAAAATATAATTTTTAAAGGGACTTGTTATGTTGGACCAAATGCCTATTGGTCTGCTAAAGGAGGAATAGAAATAGGGAATAATGTAATTTTTGGACCTAGATCAATTATATGGACTTATAACCATAATTATATGTCTAGTGAATTTATACCATACGGTGGAGAAGATATTTTAGGTAAAGTAATTATTGAAGACAATGTATGGATAGGTATAAATTCAATAATACTTCCAAATGTTACTGTTGGAGAGGGTGCAATTATTGGTGCAAATACTGTTGTAACAAAAAACGTTCCTAAATTAGCAATTGTAGGTGGAAACCCTTTTCGAATTATAAAATATAGAGATAAAGATTTATACTATAAATTAAAATCAGAGAAAAAATTTTACCTTAATTATAAATATAATATTTAAATATAATAATATTATTTGAATATTATTGGATTTATGAAACGGAAAAATGAAATTTTACTTTAATATATTTAGGTTATAGTATTCTGTTTTACCATTTTACATAAGTTATTTATGAAATAGATATTATTAAACTATCATTTCTTTTATCATTAATAATCTACCTCCATGAATTGTTAACACCCACTTCCCAATTAACAAAAATTACAGTTGCATTACTCAATATTTAAAACCCTCAAACATCTTAAAAAGTACAACAATTATAAATGAACATTGATACTATTGGTTAACGCAAATATGATATTTGCATTCAATATTTCCATATAAAATAACGATTTTTTGACAACCGAATGATATATATTAACATATATAAAAAATACTTATAGAAAAGTTTATTTACTTTTTTTTATTCTAAAAATTTACAAGAACAAAAATAATTTCAAATAAAATTAAATGGTTTTGCTAATTTTTATCATATTAATTACAACATTAAAATAAAAATAGGTTATGGAATTAATTTTATTAGGATATTATGGTTATAATAACTTCGGTGATGATTTGATGTTAAGTTGTTTAGTTAATGAATTAAAAGAAATATCAAATATTAATATACATGTTTTTGTTAGATTTAAAAAAAATTTTTTCTTGAATGAGAAAAATAACTGTAATGTAAATGTGCATTATTTTTATGAAAATTCAATGTTTAGAAATGTTATTAATTTTATAAAAATTTCATTTAAAAGTAAATTTGTTATTTGGGGAGGAGGTACTTGTTTTTCTGACCAAGATGGTGTTGATATTAGATATTTTTTGCTTTCAAAATTTCTTTTATGTAAAATAGGGTATATTGGTATTGGTGTTGGAAAAGTTACTGGTTTCAGAAAATTTAAAATGTTATTTATTCTTTCACTATCTTCATTAATAACAGTTAGAGATTCATTATCATATAACACATTATATAAATTTAAGTTTCTTCGAAAAAAACTTATAAAAACAGCTGATATATCTTTCTTATATGATTATAATAAACTCAACCCTAAAAATGAATATATTTTAATAAGTCTTCACAATTTATTGAGATACACTACCATTGAAAGAATATATTTAAGAAGATTAAGTTTAATTGATTTTATTTCAAATAACTACAATAATGAAATTATATATATATTACCTTTAGCAGATGTAGACTATGAAGAAAACCTTACTTTCTATAATCATTTGCTTTCAAAGTTTAAAAATGTTTTTTTTCTTAATTTAAAAAATTATGAAGATAAAATTAAATATATTCAAAATGCAAAAATATATTATACAGAAAGACTCCATGGATATATTGTCTCTAAGTTATATAACAATATTTTAACTATACCTTTAAATTATAGTAATAAATTTCAGCATTTTAGAAATGAGACTGGAATTAATTATGAAGGAATTGAATTAAATAATATTCAAAACTTAAGAAATTATGTTTTAAACAATAAAAATATTATTAATAATAATAAGATTAAGGAATTAAAAAATTTAGCTAAACAAAATATAATAGCACTAAAAAATGTCTTTAATAAATAAACAATATAAATACATAATTATTGTAATGATACAATTTTTATGTATGTTTTTTCAATTCAGCACTATTGGAATATTGCTTTTTCTATTAATTTGTTTATATGGCTTTTATGACATAATTGTTAAAAGGAATTTAAGTAATATTTTTTTATTTTTAATTTTAATTAGTTCATATCATTCAAATTTTCCAAATATATATACAGTCAATTTTTTTAATATTTCAATTATATATTTTATGTTTATATTTTTTGCATTAACTACAATAAAAAATATTTTTTCAAGTAAATTTAATATTAATTATATACTACTAATATTACCCTTGTTATTATTATTACCATATCATCTAATTTATGGATTTATAAATAAATTTTCTAATTATGCTTATATTACTGAATCTGTTTCTTTCCTTATATTCTATTTTTTTATCTTATATGCTCTCACTAATAATAAGGAAAAGAATAATGAAATTCTTGATTTAGTTAAGACATACATAATAATTTATTATCCATTATTTGTAATCTTTTCAGGATTATTATTTCCCAGTAATTCTAATTTATTGTTTTATGACGAATTTTCAAAATTTCATGCATTAGCATTTACTCCAATTATTATTTTCTCTAACTATAAATTAAATCATAAAGTTTTACTATTATTATTAAATATTTTATCTTTTTTTATAATTGCAATTACAGGGTATCTAAGTACATTAAATTTGATTTTAATTACAATAAGTTATTTTATAATTTTATTAAAACTAAATTTTAGAATTATAATATTTTCATTAGTTTTTTTTATTTTATTGTTTTTTTCTAGTTATAAACTACTTATTAAATATGGTAATGAAACTACAATTTGGAAAGTTAAACAAGTAGGACTTACAATTACTAATTTTAATTTTCATAATATTAATCAAATTCCCCGTTCTCCAAAAGTAAGAATTTTAGAAATTATGAATTCTTACAATGAATTATCTGATAGTCCATTATTAATTGTTATAGGAAAAGGTTTTGGTTCATATTTTACTGATACGAAATATTCTTTTAAAAACTATGGTGTAGATTTAAGTAAAGGAGATGTTTATTCATTAGATCAAGTAAAACAATCAAAGTATTATATAGGTCATGGTTTTATATCGTATTCTCTTATTAAGTGGGGCTTTTCAGGAATTTTAATTATATCTTTAATATCATTTTTAATATTTTTCATAAAAACTAAAGATTTTTTTTGGTTATCAATTTCTGTTCCACTATATGTATTAACTACTTTTGGTTATGGATTAAAAAATTTCATTATGATTGGTTTTTTTATTGGAATATCATTAATATTAATAATTAAAAAATTATAAACTATTTTTATGAAAATACTTGTTATAGATTTAATTACTCAAAAAGGACATATAAAATTTGTTCGAAATTATTTATCATTACTTAATTATTTAGGTGAGGTAAGATTTATTTCTTCTAAGGATTATATTAGTAAGATTGGATATAATAATTGTTATGTTATTTCTAATTGGTTTTTTAATTATAATAACAAATATGAATATGTAATCAAACAAGTATTATTAATTATATTATTATCTTTTAAAATTAATAAAAACTTTAAAAATTATAAAATTATCGTAACTGGTTTTGAAAATATTTCTTTTTTTATTGCATGGCGATTTATTTCTAATAAAACTTATGTTGTAATACATAATAATCTTACACGAGGTATTTTGAGTATATACTCTTTTAAAAGAATTAAAAGTAATATAACTTTTATTGCACTTGAAAATTATATAAAAGAATTTATTGAGTCAAAATATAAAAAGAAAACTTATTTTATACCACACCCTATAGATATTATCAATATAAAAGAAAATCGAAATCTCTCAGATAATATTATTTTTTGTCCAAGTGGAAGTTCAAACTTTGAAGAAATTGATAAATTTAAAAATACACTAAACAATAATTCTAAACTAATTTTAATTGCGAAATCAAATACTGAAATTATAAATAAAAATATTATTTTTAAGAAATATTTTGATGATTATGATACTATATTTGATAAATCAAAATTCATTTTTATACCATTTAAATATGACTATAGAGTAAGTGGCGTTTTCTATGAGTCTATGAATTATAATAAAATTATTCTTACAACAAAAAATTCTGGACTCTTCATACATCAAATGAAAAAGTTATACCCAAATTCTATTTTTTTTATCGAAAGTTTTGAAGATATTGAAGAAATAAATATTTCTAATGAATTAAAAGAAAAGGAATATAAAAAATTTATATCTTTGCATAATAATTTACAAATTTTTACTGAGTTCAAAAAAATGTTTTTAGAACAAAATGACAAAATTTAAGCTTATTTACATTGATCCTATGTCATATAATAATTTAGGATTATATGATTTAAATTTGTTGCTTAACATTCAAGACCAATCTGAAATATATTTTATATGCTCAAATAAATTTGAATATAAAAACAAAATTTCTAAAGTACATATTATTGATCATTACAATTATCATAATAAACCTATTATAATTAAAGTTTTATCATATATTATTTCGTATTTTAAAACTCTAATAAAAGTTTTTTTAGTTCGACCTGATATTGTACATATTCAGTGGATTAAAATACCAAGTTTAGAAATTTTTGGATATAAATTAATTAAATTATTAAATAAAAAAATATTTTTAATTTACACTGCTCATAATATTATTCCACATGACATAAAAAAAGTAAATATAAACTTATATAAAAAAATGTATTCAATTTTTGACTCTATAATTGTTCATTCGGAAACTACAAAATTAACTTTAAAAAATGAATTTTACATTTCTACAAATAAAATTAGTGTAATCAATCATGGTATTTTTGATCTTAGTCAAACAATTACTGATATTTCAAAATTTAATTTTATATTTAATTCTTATAATATTAAATACAAATCTAATAATGAAATAATTTTTTCAATATTAGGTTCATTAAGTTATTATAAAGGTGTTGATTTAATTGTTGAAGCATGGAAAACCTCTAAATTACTATTCTTAAATAAGAATGTTAAATTAATAATAGCTGGAAAACCAACTTATAAATTTGAAATATTAGATAATACAAATATATATTATGATTTAAATTTTTTATCTAATGAAGAATACTACGCATACTTAAAAATTACTGATATTCTTCTTTTACCATATAGGCAAATTTCTCAAAGCGGAGTACTTGCAGCAGCATTGTTTGAAAATGTACCTGTTATTGTTAGCAATTCAGGAGGCTTAAGAGATCCTTTTAAACTTGGTAATATAGGTTGGATAATTAATGATTTAAATGTTTCATCAGTAAGAGAAACTTTAGAAGAAGTTTTTTTAAATATAAATAAAGTCACTTTTGATTGGTCTAGAATAAATAAAGAATATTCTTGGGAAAAAATAGCTAAAGAAACTCTTAATGTATATAAAAACTTGAAGAATTTGCAAATATAAATTTTAAATTATGAACCAACTTTCAAAATACGTTAGTTTAATTGTTCCTTGCAGAAATGAAGTTAATTATATTCCATTTATTATAAAAAATATATTAGAACAAAATTATCCTAAAGAATTAATTGAGGTTTTTATAATAGATGGTTTAAGTGATGATGGAACTGTTGAATATATTCAAAAATTTGTTCATAAATACAATTTTATTAAATTTTTAAATAATCCATATAAAGTAGTCCCTTATGCTTTAAATATTGGTATTAAAAATGCAAAAGGTGATATTATTATTCGTTTAGATGCGCATGCTGAATACCCTAAAAATTATATTTCTACTTTAGTTAATTATTTAGAAAAACTTAATGCTGATAATGTTGGTGGTGTTTGGGAAACTGTCCCTTCTGTAAATACTCATAAAGCTAAATCTATTGCTATTGCGCTATCTAGTCCCTTTGGTGTAGGTGATGCAACATATAGATTAGCTTCTTCTGATGTTGAATACATTGAAGTTGATACTGTTCCTTTTGGTTGTTACCGCAGGGATGTCTTTGATAGAATTGGACTATTCGATGAGCAATTAACCCGTAATCAGGATAATGAGTTTAATGAGCGGTTAAGGAAAGCTGGCGGTAAAATTTATCTGATACCATCACTAAAAATTAAGTACTACGCACGCGAAAACTATAGTAAGCTATATAAAATGTTTTTTCAGTATGGTTACTTCGGTCCTCTGGTTGACCTTAAACTAAAAAAGCCAACCCGGTTACGGCGCTACATCCCCACAGCATTCGTTCTATCGCTAATAATGCCTTTATTACTTTCACTATTATTTTATCCCTTTTTATATTTATGGGTATTCACTGTTTCCCTTTATCTTATTGCTTCTGTAACATTTGGGACTTACGAATGCAGAAAGAGAGATTCTGTTCAACTTGTTCCTTATGTTATGTGGGCTTACTTTGTTTCTCACGTTAGTTATGGTTTAGGTTACCTTAAAGGTGTATTTGATTTTATGATACTAAAAAAACATTTAAAGAGTAAACTTGACGTAGAATTGAGTAGATAGTTATAAATACTGAAAATGAGCTATAGTAACGAAAAAGATTTAAAAAAGATCATAATAAAAAAAAGAATTTTTGATTTTATTATTTCAATAATTGGTTTTATTATACTATTCCCTTTATTTATAATTTTGTACCTGATAATATTTATTTTTTCAGGATATCCTGTGATTTTTAAGCAAATCAGGTTTGGTCAGTATGGTAAAAAATTTACTATATTTAAATTCCGAACAATGGTAGTAAGTAACGAGAAAAATTTTATTTCTACATCAAATGATAGACGAATTACAAAAGTTGGTGGAATACTTAGGAAACTCAAATTAGATGAAATACCAGAAGTATTAAATATAGTAAAAGGCGAAATGAGTTTAGTTGGTCCTAGGCCTGATATGCCTGAATATATAGAAAAAATTAATGAAAATGACAGAATAATTCTTAACTTAAAACCTGGGCTTACTGGTCCAGCAAGTTTAAAGTATATAAATGAGGAGGAAATATTAGCAAATGTTCCTGATCCCAAATGGTATAACGATAACATAATTTTTCCTGACAAGGTAAGAATAAACAAGTTGTATATAGAACAATGGTCGTTTTTTCTTGACATAAAGATTATACTTCATACTATAATTCGTAAACCTTATAAAGAAAGTAATTATTTCAAATGAACACAAGAATCTGGCTTTCCTCTCCACATATGAGTGGAGGTGAGATTAAATACGTTAACGATGCCTTTGAAACCAATTGGGTTGCTCCGCTTGGCCCTAATGTCAATGCTTTTGAAAAAGAGTTATCGCATTATCTTAGTGTAAAGTACTGTGCTGCATTGGTTTCAGGAACAGCTGCCATACATTTAGCCTTAATAAATCTTGGAGTTGGTCCGGGCGATGAGGTTATTTGCCAATCGTTTACCTTTTCGGCTACTGCAAACCCTATTGTTTATCAGGGTGCCACACCAGTATTTGTTGATAGCGAGGATGAAACCTGGAATATTAATCCTGAACTTCTGGAAAAAGCAATTAGAGATAGGATAAACAAAGGGAAAAGGCCAAAGGCAATAGTAGTTGTTCATCTGTATGGTATGCCTGCAAAGATGGATGAAATTCTATCAATTGCCTCTAAGTACGATATTCCCGTTATTGAAGATGCAGCCGAAGCATTGGGAAGTAGGTATAAGGATAAATGTTGCGGTACATTTGGAGCAATGGGAATCCTTTCGTTTAATGGGAATAAAATAATTACAACTTCTGGCGGGGGTGCCTTGATTTCTAACAACCACGATTTTATTCATAAAGCCCGTTTCCTTGCCACTCAAGCGCGCGATAATGCACCGCATTACCAGCATTCACAAATAGGGTACAATTACAGAATGAGTAATGTTGTTGCTGGCATAGGTCGTGGACAGCTAGAGGTTCTTGATTTAAGGGTTAAACAACGAAGAGAAAATAATAAATTTTATAGAGATTTATTGGGCGAAGTAAAAGGAATAGCATTTCATACCGAATCATCCGATTCCTACTCAAACTACTGGTTAACCTCAATAATAATTGACCCCAAAATAACAGGGGTAACAAGGGAGGATCTGCGAAAAGGCCTAGAGGAAGATAACATTGAATCGCGTCCGTTATGGAAGCCAATGCATCTTCAGCCTGTTTTTTCAGGAGCCCCGGCATATACTAATGGTTTTTCAGAGTACGCATTTGAAAATGGGTTATGCTTGCCGTCTGGTTCAAACATGACCGATGAAGATAGGGATAGGATTGCTAACCAATTAAAAAAGATTTTAAAGTTTTAATCAAATTTGAAATATAAATCTTAAAGAACATAGAAGGTTTAATTCATTTAATTATAAATTTAACCTGCCCTTTCAGGGCGAGGATTTGAAAGATTCTCTTTACATTGGGCGTTGCCCAATGTTAGAGTGATTTAGGCTTTCAGCCCGAGATATCGTTACCGTAATTAACAAAAGCAACGTAATGTTCCGCCCCGCAGGGGCAAGTCAGTCTAACCCAACGCATCGCGTTGGGAAATAGGCAATACCAAAATAATAATGCGCCCTGTAAGGGCAGTTAAATCTAACCCCACGCAACGCGTTGGGTAATGAACACCAAAAAAATATTGACACGCCCCGAAGGGGCAGGTTAGTTTAACCCAACGCAACGCGTTGGGAAATACGCAATACCAAAATAATAATGCGCCCTGTAAGGGCAAGTCAATCAAACCAAACGCACGGTAAGGGATATAGAATAACAGAAAAATAAATCGCCCCGTAAGGGCAGGTTGAGTTAACCCAATGCACCGCGTTGGGTAATGAACAATACCAAAATAATAATGCGCCCTGAAAGGACAAGTCAATCAAACCAAACGCATCGCGTAGGGTATTGAATAACTCAAAAAGGATCACCCCGAAGGGGTAACTCAGTCTAACCCAACGCATCGCGTTGGGTAATAAAGAATAAAAGAAATTAACGCGCCCTGTAAGGGCAGGTAAAAAAGTAACTAAATAGTTGATACAATGTCTCAATCCCTCACTAAAATCTATGTTCACATCGTTTTTCATATAAAATCAACAACGGTTCCAATAAGTTCAAATGATAAACCCCATCTATATTCCTATATCCGAACGGTACTCGCCGATCGAGAATCTATTCCTATTGAAATTAATGGAACATCTGACCATATTCACATACTATGTTTGCTTTCTAAAAATATTGCCATATCAAAGCTTGTTGAAGATATTAAACGTCATAGCAGTCGATGGATTAAAACATTAGATGATAAATATTCGAGGTTTGCTTGGCAAAGAGGGTATGCTGCCTTTTCAGTAAGCCAATCGGTACTTGAAAAAACAATAAATTACATAAAAAATTAGGAGGAACATCACAGGAAACGAAGTTATAAGGAAGAGGTAATGCTTTTCCTGAAAGAGTATGGAATGGAATATAACGAGGATTATTTCTTTTCCGATTAACCTGCCCTTACAGGGCGAGGATTTAAGTGTTTCTCTTTCCATTGGGCGTAGCCCAATGTTAGATTGAGTTGGGCTTTCAGCCCGAAAATTTGTAATTGCAGTTAACAACCAATGAAATATTACGCCCCGTAGGGGCAAGTCTACCTAACCCAATGCAATGCGTTGGGTGGTTAATGGAACCGAAATAATAATGCGCCCTGTAAGGGCAAGTCAATCTAACCCAACGCACAGCGTTGGGAATTAAAAATATCTATATACAACATCTCGCCCTGTAAGGGCAGGTAAATATAACCCAACGCAACGCATATGGAATAGAATAACAGAAAAAATAAAACGCCCCGTAGGGGCAAGTCTACCTAACCCCACGCAACGCGTTGGGTAATGAACACCAAAAAAATATTGACACGCCCCGAAAGGGCAGGTTAGTTTAACCCAACGCAACGCGTTGGGAAATACGCAATACCAAAATAATAATGCGCCCTGTAAGGGCAAGTCAATCAAACCAAACGCACGGTATTGGATATAGAATAACAGAAAAATAAATCGCCCCGTAAGGGCAGGTCTTTTTAACCCAGTGCACCACGTTGGGTTTCGTATAGCGGAACAAAGTAATCGCCCCGCAGGGGCAAGTCAATCTAACCCAACGCACAGCGTTGGGAAGTAAATAACCAAATACAACTTCTCGCCCTGTATGGGCAGGTAAAAAACAAAACAATGTTAAGGAAAATCATCACACACACTTTCACTATAACACTCCTATTATTCCTTATTAGGCTTGCTTTACCCCAATACCTAAAATATCTTCTATTCCCCACTGTTGCCATTTTAGGTATTCTTACCCTTACTGAGTTCATAGTTACTAAACGTTGGCAGCAAATCACCTTAAAGAGTTTCAGAGTATTTATACCATTAATTCTTTCAGTACTTGCCTATTTTATAGCATTTGCTTTAACACCAAATCGCCCCGAAACACTGTTTAAGGACACCTTTAATCTATTGGTTTTATCTGCATTTATTGTTTCTGCAATACTATTTAACTTTAAAACCGAAGAATTACACTATTCCCTGAAGCGTTTTAATATTCTAGCGGTAATCCTCAGTTCCCATTTTGCCCTTGCCGGTATTTTAAAGCTTTACTTTATGCTTAAGGGGAATAAATGGGAATTTTTATCGGTTGAGGGTTTGGGATTCCCCCAGGGCACGTCGCTAAGCGTTGACGATAATTTTTTTACACTAGTTTGTGTTGTTGGGATTCTTATTGCTACCTTTTACCTTTTCAAGGAATTAAAGCGTTGGCAAAGTGTTCTGCTTCAGCTTGCCCTTTGGGTTTTAATAGTAAACATAATGCTGGCAACCTCGCGTCGTGGTTTAATTATTGCATCGATTTATATAATAGTTTTCATATTAACGTGGTTAACCTCGTGGTTTATTAGGAGGAAACCTTTAAAAAATTTTAGAGAGAATTCAATAATTTTCTTGCTAAGTTTTAGTTTATCCACATCATTTCTTGGTTATGCATTATTTGGAGTTAGCACGCTTAAGCGAAATGAGTGGCTGGCAAATTCCTCTTTCGATAATTATCAAACCATTGCGTATGTGAATTGGCTTACTATGTCGGGTAGGTCAATATTTCGGGGAGATATTACTTATGATGATGCTCAAAGGGAAAACTGGAACACCAGTTTCGACTCTCGATATCCCTATACTGGATGGGCAAATAGTAACTATCAATTAGTTGATAACCTCAACGATTTAGGTTTAGCAGCTGTGCCAGCTGATGCTAAGGGCGCCAGGGTAGGGGATTGGGTTCAACCTAGAATTTGGAATGGTAATGCATATTACATTTCAAAACTTTTTGAGGGTAGGGTTGAGCCCGGCAAACGTTACCTGGCATCGGTTTACTGTTACGTTTCGCCCGATTTTGATGGCTCGTGGGTTCGGATGAGCAACAGTGGTAACTTGAAAGGGATAAACCACTGGTACTACAATCTGAGTAGGAAAGGGACCTGGCAAAAACTTCAAACTTCATTTTATGCCGATAGCGGCGATTATAAATCGTATTTATATCTCTGTAAGGAGAATGATTCCACGTTGAATAGCTTGAATGGTTATGTAATTTTTGCCTACCCGTCGGTAGAGCAAACTGAGTTTGACTCTAAAGAACCTATAACATGGGCTAACAGGCCATTTGAATTGGTAAAGGAATTGCCTGGCAAAGGCAGTAACCAACTTCCTGAGGGTACCAAAGCATTCATGCCTGTAAAACCCGACATAAGTTTCAGGGAAAAGGATAGCTTATGGGTTTATGGTGCGGATTTGTTTAGGTATAGGTTTCAAGATTCACTGAGAAACATACCTTCGTTATATGTTTATGCTTCACCCGATTTCAATGGCGATGAGGTTTACTTAAGTACTGGAGGTAAAATTTATGGTTTTACAAAGAACAATTACAATTTGGCTAAAAAGGGTCGTTGGCAAAGGTTATACCTCTCTTTCAATATGTTTGAGGGTGATAGTTGGGTTTACTTTGGATTCAAGAAGAAGGTTAATTCACCAGCAGACTCAATCAAAGGTTATGTTCTTTTTGCCTACCCCGAAGAGCGATTTTTAAAGTTTAACTCCAATGAACCTTTGACTTGGACAGGCTCAAACTTCAAACGCGTATATCCTTTAACCGGTAAAAATGTTGAGATTGTACCAAGGAATAGTGTAGGATTAAGGGTTGACAAGGAAACGCAGCATAGGGAAAGTAAAGATTTGGTTTACAATGTAAATCCTATTGGGAAAGTAAAATTTAAAAACAACCTTTATAGAGTTAAAACATCAATTTATGTTTATGTTTCTAATGATTTTAATGGGGAAAAAGTAAGAGTAGAAGGGGGGGCTAAGAAATTGGGTGGATATAGGGCTTCCTACTATGATTTAGAACGCAAAGAGACATGGCAAAAACTAACCATAAATAACTGGGGTGAAGCGGGTGGGGAGTACTATTCAACAACCTTTTTAGTATTACCCAAGGCAAATGATTTCAAAAAATTAAAAGGATATGTGATTTATGCACATCCTGAGTTTAATACATTCGAACATGACCCAAAGAATCCTGAAACCTATACTTCATCAACATATAGTAAAGAGTTCCCATTGATTGGTAATAATGCTGATATTGTTCCCGAAGGGGTAATTGGGGCAAGATACGATAGGGCTACCGAGGGAAAACAGTGGAGGGACTTACATCATTCCACCACATTATTTTGGGGTGTAGAGGCTGAACCTGGCGATTCGGTATTCGCATCGGTTTACTGCTACGTATCACCAGAATTTAATGGTCAGGAAGCCAGGTTAGAGATAAGGGGGAAGGTATCAGGGCCTACAAACCAAAAGTATAACTTGAATGCTAAAGGCGAGTGGGTATTCCTGCAAGCAAAGGGTATTGTAACCGAAAAGGGCTGGGTATATGGAGCCTACTTTTTTAGCCAGAAAGGGGTAACCGATTTTAATACACTTACCGGGCATATCACCTTTGCCTATCCCCAACTTATTGTCAAATCCAATAAAACATCGTTTATTCAAAGTGAGTACAAGATAAATAGGGCAGGAATTTTGTTTGGCGATGCTTTGGTTAGTATGACTGATAGTACTTCCCATAACTTTGAGTTATCAATGCAAAACAACCGTTTTGCAGGGCCCCGGATTGATCGTTGGCGGTATGCATTTTACCTTTACTTTAACGAATACACGATTACTCAAAAGCTTTTTGGAGCTGGTTTTAACTATACCAAAAAGTTCGCACGAAAATTCCACCCTGATGAAATCAATAGAGATTTTGATTACCCTCATAACCCCTTCCTATCGGTTTTGCTTTACTCAGGTTTACTGGGGTTAATAGTTTATCTATGGTTTTTTACTAAAACTTTATACTTGTACTATATCTATCGAAAGGAATACTGGTTATTTGGGTTGGTTTTCTTGGTAGTATTTTTCTATTCATTTTTTAGTTCAAATTCACCATTTGAGCCCGCTTTCTTTGGTGTTATGGCTTTTCTTCCTTATCTAATTCATTATACTAAAAAATATAGGGAGGAGGTCAAATAGGTTCTTTGCTCATGAATTGTAATGGAACACAGATGACGCAGATGATTTTGTTGTTTGTTGTTCGTTGATAGTTGTTCGTGAATTGGAATGGCATGCTGATTATGCAGATTAGACTGATTTACACAGAGAAACACTGAGTAATCCCTGTGAAACTCTGTGCAAATCTGTGATACTTTTTAGTTGTTAGTTTTGGCAGTTGATGGTTGATAGTATTAAACTTTAAACCTTAAATCCCGCTAGCGCGGGACAGGCTCTTAAACCTTAAACCTTAAACCTTGAACCTTAAACTTTAAACTTTAAACCTCTAATTCTTATGCCCAAAAAAGCTCTAATAACAGGAATAACCGGCCAGGATGGTTCCTACCTTGCAGAACTTTTACTCGAAAAAGGGTATGAGGTTCACGGCATTATACGCCGGGCATCAACATTTAATACCCACAGGATCGATCATCTGTACAAGGACAGGCATAATAAGGATGTTCGTATGTTCCTGCACTATGGCGATATGACCGATTCCAGCAACCTAAATCGTTTGCTCGAGAAGATTGAACCCGATGAGATTTATAATTTGGCTGCCCAAAGCCATGTAAAAGTTTCGTTTGAAGTTCCGGAATACACCGCTGAGGTTGACGCCATTGGAACCCTTCGTTTCCTCGACGCTATTAAGGATACAGGGTTAAAAACTAGATTCTATCAAGCTTCAACCAGCGAACTTTATGGTTTAGTACAGCAGGTGCCTCAAACCGAAAAAACACCCTTTTACCCTCGCAGCCCTTATGGTGTTGCAAAGCTTTACGCTTACTGGATAACCGTAAACTATCGCGAAGCGTACAATATTTTTGCCTGCAACGGAATTCTCTTTAACCATGAATCGCCACGGCGTGGAGAAACCTTTGTTACCCGAAAAATTACTATGGCAGCGGCAAGAATTAAGGCAGGATTGCAGGAAAAACTTTTTCTAGGCAATCTGGATGCACGCCGCGACTGGGGGTACGCCCCTGAGTATGTGGAAGGAATGTGGCGAATGCTTCAGCATTCAAATCCTGAGGATTTTGTACTTGCAACCGGTAAAACGTATACTGTTCGGGAGTTTGCCACGCTTGCTTTTAATGAGTTAGGAATTGAACTTGAATGGAGCGGCAAAGGTGCTGATGAAAAAGGCATTGACAAAGCTACCGGCAAAGTTCTAGTTGAGATTGATCCTAACTATTTCCGTCCAACCGAGGTTGACCTATTGGTTGGCGATGCAACAAAAGCTAGGACTTTGCTGGGCTGGGAACCCCGGGTAGGAATTGAAGAGCTAGTTCGTATTATGGTTAGAGCTGATTGGGAAAGGGTTCAAACAATCTTATAATCTCCAGAATTTTCAGTAGAAAAAGTAATTTGAAAGTGGAAAGGAGTTCGAAAATTTATGTGGCGGGTCATACCGGTTTGGTTGGCACCGCCATTGTTCGTAAATTAAAGGAAAAGGGCTATTCAAATATTGTTACACGAACCCACGCCGAGTTGGAACTACTTGATTATAACGCGGTAATTAATTTTTTTAATTCCGAAAAACCCGATTATGTATTTCTTGCTGCTGCTCGGGTAGGTGGAATAATGGCTAATAATACCTATAGGGCGCAATTTATCTTTGAGAATCTCCAAATCCAGAATAATATTATCCATGCCTCGTATTTGAATGGAGTGAAGAAACTCCTATTTCTAGGGAGTTCCTGTATTTACCCACGCGAGGCCCCTCAGCCTATCAAGGAGGAATATCTCTTAACATCACCACTGGAATATACCAATGAGCCCTATGCTATTGCCAAAATTGCTGGTATAAAAATGTGTGAATCGTATAACTTACAGTATGGCACCAACTTTATTTCGGTTATGCCAACAAACCTGTACGGGCCAAACGATAACTACGATTTAGCAAAAAGCCATGTGTTACCGGCTATTATCCGTAAAATGCATTTAGCTAAATGCCTTGAGCAAAATAATTGGAAAGCTATTCGTAACGATTTATCAGTGCTGCCCATTGATAGAGTGGGGGGTAATGCAAAAGAAGATGAGATACTAGAAGTGCTGGCCAAATATGGGATACAAAAATCAAGCGGTTGCGAGGGAAAGGTAATCGTAACGCTTTGGGGATCGGGCAAGCCCATGAGGGAGTTTCTTCACTCTAGCGATATGGCCGATGCCTGTGTTTTTATTATGGAAAAAGTAAATTTCTCCGATTTATCCCGCGGAATGAGTGAAGTACGAAATACTCATGTAAACATTGGAACTGGTAAAGATATATCGATAGCCGAACTTGCCCAGCTAGTTAGGGGAATAGTAGGTTTTAATGGAGAAATTGTGTGGGATTCAACTAAGCCAGATGGAACTTACAGAAAATTACTGGATGTAAATAAATTACATAATCTTGGTTGGACCCATAAAATTGATCTAAATCAAGGCATAAGAATGGTTTATCAGGGTTATATTAATGCTAGGCTATAGTTGGGTGACATCTAGGTTAATAATTTTTTCGAGAAATCAAATAACAGGTTGGTTATTTTTTTTGACTCAATTTCTTGGAGTTGATTTTTCTTTATCCCAAACAATTAATATTGAGCAATCTCGGCTGCTTTATAGCATTTCGCCTGTTTATGATTTTAAAAGAGGAATTGTTAGTATAACATTCGACGATGGCTACTCCTCACAGTTTGGTTTGGGGCTTCGTGCTCTTAACCGATTTAATTTCCCTGCAACACTTTATTTAGTTTCTGATTTTATTGATAGCGCTAAAGCGATTGAATTGAAAAGAAACTTGCCATTTGAACATGAAATTGGTTCACATTCAAAACATCATTATCACCTAAAATCAATCGAAAATAATTGTTTGATAGAGGAAATATATGGGTCTAGCTATCAGCTGGAAAAACTTTTAGAACGTAGAGTTTTAACCTTTGCATACCCTTGGGGTGAGTTTAATCAAAATATTAAAAGCACAGTTGCCAAATTTTATATAGCCTCACGTTCTGCAAATCTTGGATATTATTGGCTCGATAGGATTGATTATTATGGGTTAAAGGTACAAGCCTTTAATCAAGGTGTGGAAAGTCGTACTGCTGATAAGTGGGTAGATTTTGCTATAAAAAATAGGTGTTGGTTAGTTGAAATGATTCATGGGCTTGAAGGCAATGGCTATTTGCCTCTCGATTCTGCTGACTTTGTTTCACACCTGGAGTACATAAATGAAAAAAAAGACGATTTATGGGTTGCAACAGTGTCGGACGTAATTAAGTATGTGAGTGAAGCCAGCAAAACCAAAGTTTCATGTATTAACTGTTCTGATTCCCTCTATTATTTAACAATCGTAGATGAACTTAACGATTCGATTTATAACCAGGAAATCTCGATAGAGTTTCGTATTCCCGACGATTGGCAGCAGGTCAATGTACTTGGAGCAGAATTATTTAAAATTAAATACTCTGGGGGTAATAGCTTTGCTCTTATTAACGTATTACCCTCTGAGAATCCAATTACTATTGAACCTAAATCATTTAAGGAGTTAGTAAGCCATAATAACATAAGGTGGGTATATCAAGGGCAAAATCCTTTCGTGGATAAGATTAGAGTGGCCATTTACCTTCCCAAAGTTGATGATATCAGCGTCAACCTTATTGCATTTAACGGTGCTGTTTTAGTTCAAGGCTATCAGAGTAATGTAGCTGGCGATGTGGAAATATTTCTGCCTACATCTTCGTTACCCGAGGGTTAATATATCCTCCATATTGATAGCCGAAACTCAGGAAAACTTACAACTAAAATGGTTAAAAGTCATTTGTTTAGAAATGAACCGTAAGATATTGATTATTGGAAAAAATAGTTTTATTGGTAAAGGCTACATAGAGTATAGCCGTTATTCTAGTATTGAAGAGGTGGATATTAAATCACTAGGTATTGAAGGGATAAATTTTGAGGGGGTTGATACTGTGCTTCATTTAGCGGCAATTGTGCATCAAAGTGGTAGAATTAGCAAGCAAGAGTATATACGTATTAATTCGGATTTACCTGTTGAGGTTGCAATTAGGGCTCGCAAGGCAGGGGTTAAACAGTTTGTTTTCATTAGTACAACCAAGGTTTATGGCGATGAACAATTAATGAATATGGTATGTAGTGAACAAACAGAATGTAAGCCCAACGATTCATATGGATTAAGTAAGTTAATGGCCGAAGAGCGATTAATAGCTTTAGATACTCCTAGTTTTACCGTTAGCGTTATTCGTACACCTTTGGTTTATGGTAAAGGAGTAAAAGCAAATATGTTAAGTTTAATGAAACTGGTTAGGTACATACCATTTCTTCCTTTCAAGGGTGTAGATGCGAGCAGAAGTATCACATTTATTGGAAACTTAGCCGCATATATTGATAGAGTTATTGAAATACGGGCTAAGGGTATATTTCTAGCCCAGGATGAAAGGCCTGTCTCGGTGGAGGAGTTGGTTAACCTTATAGCAATTGGTTTAAAACGTAAGGTTGTGATTTTTCCGCCAGGGAAATTTCTGATTTCTTTAATTAAAAAGTTTCTCCCTGCAATTTATTCGCGGTTATATGGGAGTTCAGAAGTTGATAATTCATTAACTATTAATGCATTAGGGCTAAATATTCCTTATTCCACAAGGGAAGGAATTGAAGTTATGACTAATTATTACAGATGTTTTGATGGAAAATAAGGCAATTGCATTTACTGCTTTGATAGCTATTTCAGGAATAGCGTCACTTTTGTTAACTGCATTTATTAAAAAATGGGCAGTAAGGTATAACGTGGTTAGCGAACCTTCAAACAGGGGGCTTCACTCCACTGTTACCCCTCGGGGAGGAGGTCTTGCCTTTGTAATAGTATGGTATCTAGGGATTTTTTCCCTACATCTTCTTGGTGCTCTGGATAGAAATTTATTCTTTGCTTTGGTTTCGGGTGTAATTCTTGGGCTTGTAAGTTTTCTCGACGATATTTTTGCAATCAAACCAATCTTAAGGTTACTGGTCCATTTTATAGTAGCAATAGCAGCATTTTACCTTTTAGGTGGCCTCAGAAAACCAATTTCATTGGGGATTGACATGCTAAGTAGTCCTTACATTACTTATCCTTTGGCCGTAATTGGAATGGTGTGGTTTATCAATCTCTACAATTTCATGGATGGTGCCGATGGCTTTGCATCGCTCGAGGCAATTATTGTGAGTGTTGTACTATTTATTTTTACTAATAGTTACGAGTTACTTTTATTAGTATCGGTTGTATTGGGGTTTCTATACTGGAACTGGCCAAAGGCTAAAATCTTTATGGGCGATGTGGGTAGTACCCAGTTGGGGTTTATTCTTGTTGTTCTGGGAATACACTATCACAATTCCTTAGATTTCTCAATTTTTAACTGGTTAATGATAACGGCACCATTCTGGTTCGATGCAACTCTTACCCTTTACCGCCGTTGGCGTAATAAAGAAAAGTTGAGTCAGCCACACCGTAAGCATGCCTACCAGCGATTTGTTAGGGCCGGATACTCACATCTAACCCTCGATATAGTTCTTGTGGGTATTAATTTAGTTATTTTTTTACTTATTCTTCTTTATCGGGAATGGGATTTTCTTAAGCTTCCGGTATATATCACATCTTTGTTTTTTCTTTACTTTTTAACAAGAAAGGTTGACAGATTAACCCCTTTTAAGGAATAGGAATTGCTAAACAGGTTTATAAATTACTTCAAACGAACTGAGGTGGTTCAACACGCCTCAGTTTTAGTTGTCGGGACAATTATTGCCCAGGCAATTCCAATTCTATTGCAACCATTTCTGCGTAGGTTCTTTACTCCCGAATCGTTTGGGTTATACTCGGTATATAACAGTATTATAGGGATTTTGATGGTTGTTGCTTGTTTTAGGTTCGAGCAGGCAATTGTCCTGCCCAAGCGCGATAGCGATGCTTCGGCCATAGCAATAGCCTCATTATCGTTTAGTTTGATTTTTAGTGCAATATTGTTTCTTGCTATTTTGCTTTTAAGGTCTAAACTGCTTACTCTGATTAACCTGCCAGAGGAAAAGGGCTATATAATTTTTCTGGTTCCAGTAGGCACATTTCTGTTAAGTGCATTTCAGGTATTTAATTATTGGTTAATAAGGAAAAAGGGTTTTGTTCCAATAGCAGCAAATAAGTTTGCACGACGGGTTGTTGAAGGTGTTACTCAATCAGCATTTGCATTGGTAGGATATTCTAAAGGTTTAATTTATGGTGATATTGCAGGGCAAGTAGCTAACTTCACAGTGTCGCTTTGGCAATCGGGTAAAAAAGGTTTCTCAGTTGAAAATATAAATTTTGTTAGGTTAAAGCATCTACTTCTAAAGTATAGTGATTTTCCAAAGTATAATTTAATTCCAAGCCTTTTGAGTGCGGCTAGTTTCTTATTACCAGTTATTTTTATTAATAAGTATTTCACCGCTGAACAGGCAGGCTATTTCGATCTGACAAAGCTAATTCTTTCAGTACCTCTAGCATTAATTGCCGGATCATTTTCAAGTGTTGTTTTAAACAGAGCTTCGGAGGGTTTTAAAGCTAATGAGTTATTCTCTTATGAACTGAAACCCTTACTTTTCATGGCATTAGCAATTGTTTTTTTTGAGATTGTTGTGATAAGCATTTGGGGCGAAACGCTTTTTATTTTTGTATTCGGTAAGGATTGGGCTCAATCGGGGCAAATTGCCAAGATGTTGGTATGGCCTTTTGCATTAAACTTTATTACATCATCGTTTACATCGATATTTATTGCACTAAATAGAATTGTTTGGCAAAGCATTTGGCAAGTGTTCTATTTCATACTTATACTTTCTTTAACATTTTTTTCACATCTCAACTTTGAAAGTTTTATTGCGCTTTACACATTATTTGAAGTGCTGGCTAATATATCGATGTTAATTTTGCTGGTGGTTGTTATAAAAAAATACGAAAAAAAACTTACTTGAAAAAAGTACTTTTCATAGAACCTGTTATTGCACATTACAGGAGAGATACTTTTAATTTGATTTTTTCAAATAAGGATTTTTCCTGTGCTATTTTAGCAGGTAACGAGTTTGAAGGGGTTAATCCCGTAAGTATTGAACATTCAATAATGTGTAACTATTTTTCTTTTACCCTATTTGGGCATCGGTTTTATTACCTTAAAAAAGCTCTAAGAGAGGTAAAATTTTATAGACCTGATGCTATTGTTTGTTCTGGGGTTGACTTTCATCACCTCCATACTATTCTAATTTTTTTATGGGCAAAGATAAATGGAGTAAAATTTATATGGTGGTCGCATGCCACTGAGGGCAAGCAGGGAAGGTTTGGCTTATTGCTTCGTAAATTTTTTTATAAGTACTCCTCAGGAATAATGGCTTATAGTTCAGCTGGTTTAGTAAGAATGCAAAAATTAGGTATCCCTACCAGCAAAGTTACTGTGGTGGGTAATTCAATGAATAATGAAGATTATGGATTAAATATTAATCAAATACACAGCGATACTTTTACCTTACTTTTTTCTGGCAGAATTACACCTGAAAAGAAGTTGGATGTACTAGTTAGAGCGTTGTCTATTATTTCAAATAAAATTCAAGGTCTTAGATGTATTATAGTTGGAGGTGGCGATATTGAATCTTTAGTGAGTTTATCCAAGGAACTTGGTATTGAGAAACATATTGAGTTTGTTGGTCCGGTATATGGTATCAATCTAAAACAATACTTTGCCCAATCAAGATTATTTGTCTACCCGGGTGGGATAGGACTGTCAATGGCACATGCATTATCATACGGTTTACCAGTAATCACCACAGACGCCATGAACGAGCATGGTCCTGAAGTTGAGTTGCTTAAACCTGGAATAAATGGAGCTTTCTTCCATGATGGAGATCCCCAAAACCTTGCCGAGGTTATTACTGAGTGGTATAATATTTTGAATCCCAATTCTAGTGTTATTAGTAAGGCTTGTAGGGATACTCTTACAGAGTTTGGTTATTATCCTGAAATGGTAAGCAGCAAGGTAATTTCATTCCTCACTAATAAAATTAGGTAGCAATGAATAAATTGGTATATAGATACCGATCAATTTTCAGAAGATATCTTCTTAATATCCTTTCTTCTGGGGCAAAGCCTCATGCCGGGATTCATATTCTGAACGGACATTTTTTAAGTGTTAATAACAGTGCTTCGCCTGAGATTTTTCAGAAGCTTTTGAAGAACCTAAATGAAAATGGCGTAAAGTTTATCAATTTTGAGGAAGCAGTTAATAGAATAATAAAAAGTGAATTCCCTAAAAACGAATGCCTTGTGGCATTTACCTGGGACGATGGGTTTGAGGAGTGCTTCAGCAAAATAAAACCTGTACTGGACACTTGGAACCTGAAAGCTGCATTCTTTATTAATCCAAACTTTATTGATGGTGATAGTAATTACAGGGAGAACTTTAAAAAGAATATTGTTTTAACCGATAAGAACCCCATGACCTGGCAAATGATTAAACAGATGTCAGTAGAGGGGCATACCATTGGTGCACATACACTCGATCACTTATCGCTTAAAACAGAGGACAAAGATTTCCTCAAGCATCAGATTGAGGGAAGTAAGAAAATAATTGAGGAGCAACTGAATGTTGAGATAAAACATTTTGCCTTCCCTTTTGGGCAGCTAAAGCATATTAGTAATGTTGGAGTTGAAATAGCCTGCAAAACGTTTCCGTATGTGTATAGCCAGGACAACTATCGCAATTACTTTTCATTCGGAGGAAGGGTTATTAATCGCCGTCATTTTGAATGCGATTGGCCACTTAACCACGTGCTTTACTTTTTAAAATCAAAATCGCTTTGAAAAGGTATGATGTTTTAATTGTTGGCGATTTCCCTCCTGCTACCCATACCGGTATTAGTATGGTTAATGCACTCGTACGTGATATTCTAATTGAACAAGGTAGAGCTGTTCATATTATTGACGAGTCGGCATGGGTTTACAAAGGGATAAAACGGGCCATACATTATCTTTTAGGTTCACACTTCTCCCTGCTCAAATTCTTACTGAGTTCCAGAACCAAGTATGTTTACCTTAACATTCCATTGTCAGTTGCTGGCCAGCTTAGGCTTTTGATTTCCTGTATTATTGTAAAAGTCTTTTCGCCTAGTTCAAACCTTATTGGCCACATCCATAGAGGTGATATTAGTGTTTTGGCTCAAAAGTCAATAAACAGGTGTGTTTTTAAATTAATTCTTGCATTCTTTAGCACAGTGGTTGTTCTTAGTAAAAAATTTGAAGTTGATCTTAAATCTATTTCCCCACGAACAAACTCTTTGGTGATTCCTAATACATCGCTACTTGAAGGCCTAACCCGTAAACCTGATGTTGCAACCCGAAATGACTTTGTATGTGTATCGAATATTATAGAAACTAAAGGATTGGCTGATTTAGTTGAGGCATTTTCTGATTATCGCCTGAAGGATTATAGGCTTAAAATAGTTGGAAATATCTATGACAAATTATTTTATGACAACCTAATAAGAAACAAAAGTTCAAATGTTGAGTTTATAACAGATTCGGATAGGGAAAAAGTAAATGCACTTATTTTAAGTTCACAATGTTTAATACTTCCGTCATGGAATGAGGGACAACCCCTTGTGATTCTTGAGGCCATGTCGGTAGGGCTACCAATAATTGCAACAAATGTTGGTGATATTGAAAATATGCTAGGAACCGATTACCAATTTCTTTATGAGCCACACAATGTTAATATGCTTATTATTAAAGTACTGGAATTTATAAGTTTTGAGGCCAAGGATGAAATATCTTTAAAAATTCGTGAAAATTACCTGAAAAATTATTCCAGAGCTATATTTACTAACAATATTCATAAACTTTTCAAATGAGGGAAAAAGAAATACTTCTGATTTCTCAAGTTTTCTATCCTGACCAGGTGGCAGTTTCAAACCTGTTTACTAAACTTTTTGAACGTATAGCTGATTCAAATATCTTCACAATAAATGTTTGGTGTGCTCAACCTTCTTATTCCACAACTGAGCGGCAACCAAAAACTCGAGTTCATAACGGAATAAGAATCCAGTATTTACCATCAACTAACTTTAAAAAGGATAGACTATTTGGTAGATTTTTAAATGTTACTACCTATTCCCTAAGCGTTCTGTTTAAGTTGATATTTAAACGTTCAACAGGTTTGATAGTTGTACATACTACTCCTCCATTACTTGCAATACTGGTGGTTGGTATTGCAAAGCTTAAGAGGGAGAAAGTAGTATATATTTTAATGGATATTTTTCCTGATGGTTTAATCCGATTAGGCAAAGTTTCTCCTAAGAATCCGTTTATCAGGCTCTGGAAAAATTTACATCGTAAAGCATTGATTGGCAGCCATAGGGTAATAGCTATAGGTCGCGATATGGCCAATTGGGTTAGGGATGAGGCGCCAAATCTACCCAACGAAAGGTTAAAGGTTATTCCTTTGTGGCAGGATGAGAGACTTATATCTCCAGTGGATTTTTTAAACAATCCCTTTGTGCTTAAGCACAACCTTTCAGATTATTTTGTGGTGCAGTTCTCAGGCAACATGGGACTATGGAACGATTTGGATACTGTAGGTCGGGCAGTGGCAAAAGGGGTCGATGGGGTCAAATTCGTTTTTATTGGCGATGGAATAAGGAAAAAGGAGTTGGTAAACGCCATGGGCGAGAAAGTGAACGAATGTTTATTCCTCCCATTCCTGGAGAACGATGATTATGCCTATTCTGTAACTGCGTGCCATTGTGGGTTGGTTACTTTACGATCGGAGGCTGTGGGAATGGGAGTTCCAAGTAAAATATTTGGCATTATGGCAGCAGGAATGCCAGTACTGGCGGTTGCCCCAATGAGCTCAGAGTTGGCTTTAATTGTTAAAGAATCGGATTGTGGGCTAGTTGTGGAACCAGGCGACCACCTTGGTCTGTTACAAAGTATACTTTTCCTTAAAGAAAACGAAGAGATCAGGGTGAAAATGGGGCTTAACGCCCGATTGGCATTCGAAAAAAAATATACTATCAGTAAAGGGGTTGAAAATTACATTAATTTGTTTAACGAGTTACTTTCATGAAAAGCAAATTAGAGTCAATATTATATACTTTATATCCTTACATACTTGTATTACTTTCTTTTTCAATCCCTATAAGCTATAGGATTTCAATTTATGCACTTGGTTTTCTTACTTTAATAGGCATAATATTGATTATTTATAATCATAATTTTTATTATATTACAAGGAATAAAGTTTCTATTGGATTGATAGTATTTTGGTTAATACATCTTTTAAGTTTTTTCTACACAGAAAATTTAAAATATGGCTTATCCGACATATCTCAAAAAATATCGATTTTAGTTATTCCTTTAGTCCTTTTTTCAAGTTTGGTAGATGAAAAACTAATAATTAGAATAAAAAAAGCATTTGTTTTGAGTTTGTTAGCCTCGTCTATTTATTTTATTCTCAGGGCTTTAATTTCATCATTAGTAATAACACCTGTAGGTGTGTTTTTTAGGCCAAATCCGGTAGGCATTCCTTGGGAAAACTATTTCTTCTACGATTTGTTTGTCAGGCCTCACCACCCAACATACTACTCAATGTATTTAGTGTTAGGTATTACGTTTCTACTAGGAGATGTTAGAAAAAAAACTGTTTTTAAAAACAAATGGCTGATCTACCTCATTACTCTGTATTTTATCGGAGTTGTTTTCTTAACTTCATCAAAAGCTGGAATAATTACTACATTTCTTGTTCTATTTACTATTTTATTTTGGTTACTTCGATCAAAAGGTAAATTAATACTATCAGTTGCACTAACCATTTTTTTAGTTTTAGGAATTTTATTTGTAGTTAAAAACAATAGATTCATTGATACGATTAAACACTTACATGAGCTATCGTTTAATGAAAAATTAGTTGAAAACGATTTAGCCCAAAAAGATCTGGTAAGGTTGGAAATATGGAGGTCGGTACCAAGCGCATTTTCTGGTTTGGATTTGATTTATGGTGTTGGAGTTGGTGATACTAAGACTTGTCTGAAAAATGCATACAAATCCAAAAATGCAATATATGCATTTAATGAAGAACTAAATACTCATAACCAATACCTTCAAACACTTGTTGGAATAGGTATTATCGGATTACTTATTTTGGTTTCTATAATAGGTTACTGTTTTTATCTGGCCTTTAAGAAAAGAGATCTTATTCTTTTTTCCTTTATACTAATTATTTCTATTAACTTCATATTTGAAGCCGTTTTGGAAAGGGTATTTGGTGTTTTGTTTTTTACTTTTTTTCTAATACTGCTTACTAATAAAAGCAGTAAAGTGTAGTTTAAAGAATTATATTATTAATAAAAAAAGCCGGTTTAGTTAAAACCGGATTTTTTTTACACATTTATTCTTTTATTAGTTTAAATATGGTTAATCGGTATTGCCAAAGTAATGATGATATGAACCCTAAAATGGCAAAGAATAAACCAATCCTCACAGCATACCTTGAGTAGGGGTTTTCGGCCTTGGATAGCGGGGTAAAATCCTGAACTACTGTAATTGGCTCGCTGTTGATATTAAGGTCTTTTTCTAGTTTAAGTTTTTCCCTTTCTAGGGCTAACTTCTGATCATGGTATAATTTTCTGTCCTTTTCATTAAGTACAACCATTTGATTTGATGAAGCCCTCTGCATTTGTGGTAGTTCAAAATACTCAACTTTTTGCAGGCTATCCAATTTCCGAATTTCATTTTCAATGGTTTCAATAAGTATTTTATTCTGCCTAATACGTTCGGTGTTGTTATCCACAACAAATTTATTCTTGTAAATGTAATTTTTAATACCATCGCGTATCTGTGCAAATACGCCTTCATCGTATACCTCTAGGCGGATTACAAAGTAGTTATCGAGCCTTTTCACTAGGGTATCTTTGGGGTTATATAGCCTTTTATAATCGGTATAATCAGGAATACCGTCTTTATTAATATCGATGGTGTAAAATGCTTCAACCGATTTAATTTGTTGGGCACGAGAAATATCGATGTTAAGGTAGCTAGCTGCAATTGAGTAATTCCTTTGCTTAAACAAATCGTTAAGCAAATTTATGGAGCTAACAACATAGGTGTTGTTGATAGAGTTCGATATGGCTGTCATTTCCGAAGAGTAGTAGCGGCGAGTGTTTGAATAAAGCACATATGCAACAATTAGCCCTATAACTATAAAGGCAAGAATCCAAACTGTTTTACTAAGAATTAGCTTCAGAAAGTCTAATACTAACCGATAAACCCAAAGTATTCCCTTTTTGATACCCTGTCCCATTCGGTTGAAAAGTTCAAGCAGGTCAATTTCATCGGTTGTTTGCTGTCGTGTAATTTGATCGTTGTTCATATTGTGATAATATTCGTTAGTGTTCGTTATATTTTCTACTTACAAAAATATTACTTTTGGGCAAATTTTTTAAGCAATGTCGAAAATTTTAGTTACTGGTGGTGCTGGATATATTGGCTCCCACACTGTGGTTGAACTTATTAATGCCGGTTTTGAGGTAGTTGTAGTTGATAACTTTTCAAACTCTTCACCTAAGGCAATTGATGGAATTGAAAGGATAACAGGAATACGTCCTAGACTTGTTGAGGCCGACTGTTCGGACTTAGCTTCCATACGAAACCTCTTTTCTGCCGAAGGCAATATCGAAGGGATTATCCATTTTGCAGCGCTGAAAGCTGTGGGTGAGAGCGTGGAGAAACCCCTCGATTACTACAGGAATAACCTGCTTTCAACCATCAATATGATGCAGATGTTAAAGGAATTTGGGGGCAAATATATGGTGTTTTCAAGTTCCTGTACAGTTTACGGGCAGCCCGATGTTTTACCGGTAACCGAGCATACCCCACGTAAACCAGCTATGTCGCCTTATGGAAATACCAAAAGGGTGGGCGAGGATATCATTCAGGATACAGTAAACTCAACCAGTGGAGTTTTTGCCATTGCGTTAAGGTATTTCAACCCAATTGGTGCACATCCTTCAGCTGAGATTGGCGAGTTGCCTTTGGGGAAACCCGATAACCTTGTTCCATTCATTACTCAAACTGCTGCCGGAATTCGAGAGAAACTTCAAATTTTTGGAGGTGATTACAATACACCCGATGGCACCGCTATACGCGACTATTTTCATGTAGTGGATTTGGCCAAGGCTCATGTACTGGCCTTGCAGAGGATGATTGACGGAAGAAGTACCAGCCCTTACGAGGTGTTTAATGTTGGTGCGGGTAGGGGTATTACTGTGCTTGAAATAGTTAAAGCTTTTGAGAATGTGACCGGTGTTAAGCTGAACTATGAGATTGTGGGGCGCAGGGCTGGTGATATTGAAAAGGTTTGGGCCGATACCACTTTGGCACAAAAAGAGCTTGGGTGGAAAACCGAAAGCACTCTTGAGTATGCCTTGCTTACTGCCTGGAACTGGGAAAAGAAGGTGAGGGGGATGTGAGGATAAAGGATAAAGGATTAGTTGATAGTTGATGGTTGATAGTTGATTGTTGATAGTGAAAAAAAAGCATTTCACTAAACACTAAAAACCAAACACTACTCTCCATCTTCCCTGCAAACTGCACACTGTACACTGTAAACATTCAAAAGATCCTTCGCTACGCTCAGGATGACAAATGAAGTTGTTCGTGTATAGTTGTTCGTGAAACTATTGTCATGCTGAGCTAGCCGAAGCATCGCTTTACCTTAAACCCTATTTATTCTTATTGTTTTTTTTGGAAATCGCTCTTTGCAGTGCTTTTCTGTTGCGATGCAACGCTTCAGTTTTACTCTTTGGAAAAATTATTGCGTGCATCGCAAAATAATTTGAACACCTCAATACCCTGGGTTAAAACCCAGGGCTAATGTGATTTGCTCTTTCAGGGCGATTTGTGTGCGTCTAAAGACGTGTGCTAGCTAGTGAGTTCTTAAATCTTAAACCGAGATCCCTCGACTACGCTCGGGATGACAATGGAGTTGTAAATGTTACGCCCCTACGGGGCGGGAAAGGTTGTTTGTTGTTCGTGGAATTGACCTCACCCCCGCCCCTCTCCTGACAGGAGAGGGGAAAAGCAATCAGGAAACCTTATTGCAGTGCTAAAGTCTCCCCTCTCAGGGGAGATTTAGAGGGGTCATCTAGGTTGAATGTGGGAAACAACCTCACCCCAGCCCTTATCCCTGAGAGGGAATGGAGCGGAAGAAGCAAGCAGAGGCATAAAAGCCTGACCCTGCAATGGGTCAGGGGTGGAACGTGGCGGTGGGCTTAGTAAGCGATACCACATGAGTCACGCCGTAGGCGTGGCGAATTGTATCGCGTGGCAGTTCCAACCGCGGGGCACCCATCGGGTCGGGCTTTTCAGCCTTGATTTTCTTTGGTTCTTTCTTGTATCAAGACAAGAAAGAACGTGTAAACCGCTCTTTGTAATGCTTTTCTGTTGCGATGCAACGCTTTCCCCTTGCTCTTTGGAAAATGTAATGCGTGCATCGCAAAATAATTTGAACACCTCAATACCCTGGGTTAAAACCCAGGGCTAATGTGATTTGCCTTTTCAGGGCGATTTGTGTGCGTCTAAAGACGTGTGCTAGCTAGTGAGTTCTTAAATCTTAAATCGAGATCCCTCGACTACGCTCGGGATGACAATGGAGTTGTAAATGTTACGCCCCTACGGGGCGGGAAGCGTTGTTAGTTGTTCGTGTATAGTTGTTCGTGAAGCTATTGTCATGTTGAGCAAAGCGAAACGTCTCATGGGGGCGATTTGAGATCCTTCGCTCCCCGCTAGGGCGGGACAGGCCGCTCAGGATGACAGGCATGAATGTTTTTGTTAATTAAACGACATTGATTCAACATTTAAGATTCTCAAGCCAACTATCAACCATTTACCAAATCACATCGTTTGCACGCGTCTCCTTACACGAGTGTTATTCCAATTCACGAACACCTCTAGGATTATTATTTGCTTGTTGTTAAACATTTCCGTACGTCTATTAATGCTTTTTATAATATTTACCTTTGCAGGCGTTGTGTTTTAAATGCTCAACGTAATTAATGTTTAACTATTTAATCAATCAAACTATGCGTAAAAAAATGTTTTTCAGTAACATGGTAAAGCGATTTACCAAATGGTCGCACAAGGGTTACGGAGTATTTGAAAGTTTTAAAACGGTAGTAACCATCGGGGTATTGCCCTTTTCGTATTGTTTACTTGCCATGCCAATGGCAACGTTTGCACAGCCCGATAGTGTTGCGATAACAAAAAATGTCGATATTGAGGAGGTTGTAGTAAATGCCAGCAAGAAAGCGAGCACCTATTCGGAGCTTACTAGGGTAGTAAGGGTTGTTAACCGCGATGAGTTGGGGCAACTTAAGGCCACCGCGCTTGGCGAGTTGCTTGAGCAGGTGGCGGCAATTGATATCAGGCAGCGTGGAACAAATGGTGTTCAGGCCGACATTAATTTCAGGGGCGGTTCGTTCGATCAGGTTATGGTTCTGCTAAACGGAATCAACATTACCGATCCACAAACTGGACATCATAACCTGAACATCCCCATAAACATTGATGCGGTTGATAGGATAGAAATTCTACAAGGCCCCGGAGCACGTGAGTATGGTGCTGGAGCATTTGCCGGAGCTATTAACATAATCACAAAACCCGATGGCAGCGGTAGAGGTGAACTTTCGTTCTTTGCAGGGGAGTATGGCTTAACCAAGGTTTCGGCTTCGCAAAATATAGGCAGCAAAAATCTTCGTTCGTTTATAGCAACCTCATATGACAGGAGCGACGGGTATATTGAAAATACCGATTTCAAAAACCTGAACGTCTACCTTCATACATCCTATTCATTCAACAAATCAGAACTAAATTTCTTTGCGGGATACCAGGATAAAGGATTTGGCGCTAATAGCTTTTATACCCCAAAGTATCCCAATCAGTATGAGGCAACCAGGGCTATTTTAGGCTCGCTTGGTTTTGATAGAACCTGGAACAATTTTACGGTCAAAGCAGCAGGTTATTACCGTAAACATACCGATAGGTTTGAACTTTTCCGAACCAATCCAGCCTCGTGGTATACCGGCCACAACTACCATGCAACCGATGTTTATGGTGGAAAGCTATCGGTAGGCCGGTTTTATCAATGGGGGAAAACTGAAGCAGGATTTGAGCTGAGACGTGAAGAAATATTGAGCAACAAGTTTGGAAGCCCACTGACCGATTCCGTTATGGTTTGGGGAGAGAAGGTTTACTACAAAAAGGGCGATTCCCGCAATCATTTTTTGGCATACGCCACCCAGGGTTTCTTTTTTGAGCAGTTCTCATTCTCGCTTGGTGGGCAGTATAATCATTCAAATAAGTTTGGCGATATTTGGACTTGGGGTGCCGATTTATCGTACAATCTGTTTAAAAATATTAGACCATTTGCTTCGGTGAATCGTTCGTTTAGGCTCCCAACTTTTACCGATTTGTATTACCAAGGACCTACCAATATTGGCAACCCAAACCTGAAGGCTGAATATGCCACCACATATGAATCGGGTTTAAAATTGAATCAGAATATCCTAAGGGTTGAAATTGCTTTATTTTACAGGCAGGGTACCGACATTATCGACTGGGTAAAGCCAGCAAACGAAACGGTTTGGACAACAGTGAACTATACAAAGCTTAACTCGTGGGGTTCAAATATCAACCTGAGTGTGAATACTAAAAACCTTAATATTTTCACCGATAAGATTACACTATCGTATGCATATACCGAAAGTGAAAAGGATAAAAGCGAACTCGATTCATACTATGTGCTCGATTACCTAAGGCATTGTGTAACATTGAATACACGGCATGCCTTTAAAAACTTATACCTGAATTTGACCCTAAGGTATCAGGACAGAAATGGAGAGTATTTAAAATTTATCGATTCAAATACGTCAATCCCTACTTCATATCCCGATGTTTTCCTAATGGATGTAAGGGCTGGATATGTTTTCAAAAAGGTAAATATCTATTTTGATGTTAATAATATCTTTGGTAATCAATATGTTGACATTGCCAATGTGATACAGCCAGGTCGATGGATTGGGCTTGGAGTTAGTTACAGATTTGATTTATAACATGTAAAAGAGTTTGCATTTTTACTCGTAAATAGATTTATTTGCAGATTCAAACCAAAAACAGCTTCTAAAATGAAGAAAATTGTATTGATTGCTTCATCGCTACTTATTGTCAGCAGTTTAGCTTTGACATCTTGCGGTTCCAAGGCGAGCGATGCCACTAACCAAGAAAAAACTGAATGCTGTGGTGGTCACAGCAAGGAAGAGGGAAAGAGTTGCTGCGACTCAACAAAGGTTAATGCACCAGCCGATAGCACCAAGAATGATGGTTGCTGCAGTGGTAAGGAGCATAAAGAGCCCTGCGATAAACCCTGTGAGCACAAGCACTAATCGTATATAGGTTAAAAGCGAAAAGGCCGTTGATTATGATCAACGGCCTTTCTTTTTTGTTGGTTAGGCTAAAACAGACATAATGAGTGAACAAAACCTGTAATCACTTTACCGCTTTCATAGTCCAGTTCCGATCCAAAAAGGCTGTGAGGGATTGAGAAAATAATAATGGTAACCACTGCTGCAAGTAAAACCATTGCAGGCCTGTTGTTTTTGCGATTAGTAATAAATGCAATTAGCCATGCTGCAAAAGCAATAAGGGTTTTATTATCGGTAAGGTCATAGCCAAAAGGGAAACCTGTCCAGTATGCCCCAAATGCATATTTCTGAACAATAGGGCCAAGGATTAAACCACCTAGAAATAGTAAAGCAAGGCTTACGGTGATATTCCGTTTGTACGACGGGATGTTGAATGTAGCCTGTAAACCTGTTAGGTTCGAGAATAACATGGCTAAGAACATGAATAGTATATGTGGGATTAAGACCCAAGCAGGCACCGGGTCTTTATATCTTATGGTAATAGGATTTTCTTTGAACAAAAACTGGGTGTTAGCACCCTCAACTATTTCAATATAGTATTGGAGTTTTGCAGCAGCAGGCATTTTAGGAAGGTATGCTTCCTGCCGGTTTTCATCAACCGCAAGAAATGGAATCGGTGAAAAATCCTCGTTAACCTTGAATCGCTTGTAATGGAGAGTAGCAATGGCATTTATTGGGAGGTGAAGGGTAATTTTAGTGTCCTTATCGCTTTCCCCGCTACGTATCAGTTTGGATTTATACTCTACACTATCAATTAAATAGCTAACTCGTTTAGGATGGGTAGGCCCCGTGAGGCGTTGATAAACAGCGGCTGCCAGGGTTATTGTGAGCGCCAGGGAAAAAATTAAATATTTTTTCATGGTTAATTGATATTTTTATGGTTAAAGTTCAACAGTTAATTCCATTTCTACTTTATCCCTTACAACCTTAACAGTTGCTTTAGTGCCCGGTTCAAGGGTTGAAAGGGCTTCGGTGTAATCGTAAATATTCTTAATACTTTTCTGATTTATGGCAATAATCAAGTCGCCTACTTTAATGCCAGCAATTTCGGCAGGCTTACCCTCGGTAACGCCAATAACCTTGAGTCCATCATCCGATGCACCACTCACATCGGGCATTATTCCCAGCTTAACTTTAATTTTTGGTGAACGCGATGATGAAATGGAGCGGGTGCTTGATTTTGTAAAGGTGAGGGGTTTTTGCATGGTTGCCAGTTCTCGGGCCAAGCGGTATGTGTAATCGGAAACATTCTGCATACCATCAATGTTGAGTAGTGCTACATCATCGTTTGGGGTATGGTAATCTTTATGTAATCCGGTGTGAATAAAGAAAACAGGTATGTTTTTTGAGTAGAATGAGGCATGGTCTGAGGGGCCAAAGCCATCGGGAACCAGTTTTAGGTTGAAAAGGCTATCGGAATTCAGGGCGTTCAGAATGGAATCGGCCTCAAGGGAGGTTTTTGACCCGTGAACCTCAAGTTCACGGTTGCGTAATCGTCCCACCATATCGAGGTTAATCATAGCCTTTATGTTTTCAACTGGAATGAGAGCAGAGTCAACAAACCGCTGCGAGCCAATAAGTCCTTTTTCTTCGGCTCCAAAAGCCACAAACACAATGCTACGCTTAATTTTTTTCTGTTCCGATGCTAACTTTTGAGCAATTTCAAGCATGGCCACAACACCTGAAGCGTTATCGTCGGCTCCATTATGAACGGCAAGCTGGCCGGGGTTTCTGCTACCCCCCATTTCACCCATTCCTAAATGGTCGTAATGTGCACCAATTACAATGTATTCATTAGCGAGCTTGGGGTCGGTGCCACGGAGCATGGCAACCACATTCTGGGTTTCAATGGAGTTATAAAGTTTTGCTACCTTTCCACATACAGTTATTCCTAAGGGTAGCGAGAGAATCCTATTCTCAGCAATTCTCTGAGCAATAGCGGAGGGCTGGCCAATAGGCGCAATAAGTTTTGCTGAAGCATCGGGCGAAAGAATGAAAATAGGGAGGTTCGGAAGGGAACGGAAATCAACATCAACATACTTTGATAATGTGTCGTTACTTACAATAATAATCCCAGCAGCGCCTTGATTTTTAGCAATTTCTATTGGTTTAGTATTCAAGTAAACGTATTTTGAGTCACCTAATGGATAATAAATTACAGCCCATTTCCTTCGAACCTTGACATTTTCATAGCATGCTACACTATCGCCTTTGCCAACAAATATTGCTTCGGCGCAGAGTGAGTCCGACCCGTTTACAGTAGGTGCTGAAAAATCGCGACTGAACTCAAGCCTCTCATCATTTATCATTAAGCTGGTTTTCTTTTCGAATTCAGGGTTAAAATTCTTAAAGGAAAAGAATTGATACCCTTTTTTGCCTAAAAGGGTTAGGCCGTATTCACGAAACTCGTCGCGGATATACTTAGCTGCAATTTTGTCCTGAACAGTACCTGGTTGCCGCCCCTTTAAACTATCGGAAGCCAGAAAGCTTACGTGGTATAAAAGTTCGTTACTAGTGATATAAGCACTTCGTTTAATCTGGGCGAATAGGGTAGAAGAAACGAATAGCAAGACAACAAGTAAAATCCTTTGCATGATGGTAAAAATTTGTATTGTTAACAATAGAATTCAAATATAGCTTAAATCATCAACTAATTTTTTTATTATTGCTGTCAATTTTGGTACCAATTTTTTAAGCAATGGGAAAAATCAGAATATCAGAGCGGAAGCTAATTCTTTTTACTGTTGGTTTGCTTATAGTGGCAGGAATAGTTCGATTGGGATTTTACAAAGTGGGAGTATGGCTATTCTACTTGGCATTTGTACCAATTATTTTGCATAGATTGAGGTTTTATATTAGGAATGTTAAAAATTTACATAAGGTTGACAGGTATAGGCGGTTCACCTTGGGGTTTATCATTGCTACTATTATCCTAAACCTTTTAGGATTTCAGGATGTTGAGTTTGTGTTGCTTTTTGTTCTGGCCATTGATTACTTGATTGTTATACAAAATCCAAGAGTCCCAGGTGAAAGGGAATAGCGTGGCATACAAGCTTAGCCCATTGTGGCAAAGGGCAATTATAGGTGGGAGTATTTGGGGTGCTCTGGAAATCACATTGGGTTCTGTACTTCACAACCTGATCGTTCCTATGGCTGCAGGAACATTGCTTGCATCGCTTGGTGTATTAACCGTTTCTGCTATTTCGGCACCATCAATTCAGAGAGGATTCTTCTGGCGAGCAGCACTGATTTGTGCCTTACTTAAGTCAGTATCGCCTAGCGCGGTAATTCTACCTCCAATGGTGGGAATTGCACTTGAAGGGGTTCTTATGGAGTTAGGATTACTAATATTGGGCACAAATGTACTTGGACTTTTACTGGGTGGAGGTTTGGCTCTGCTCTCAATTCCGCTTTTTAAAGCTATTAGACTATACATGATTTACGGACAAGGCATTGTTGAATTTTTTAATAGCTTGTTAATCCAATTAACTGGAAGCAATAATGTGATTGTAACCAATCATTTGATTTATACCTTACTGATTATTTATTTGTCCCTTGGTATCATATCGGCATTGATTGGATATAGCCTAGGGAAAAATAATTTGCCCATTGCCATTAATCCAATTGAAATTACAGTTTTTACAAGAGTTGGCAATAATCTAAATTTCAGAACTTATTTACTGTTGATAATCCATATAATTGCCCTTGTGTCATATCTTGCTTTTGCCTCAGCAATGCCTACTTGGTTTGCCATTTTGGGCGGTGGGTTATATTCAACTCTTGTTTTAGCCTTTTATGAAAGGCCCCGAAAAATGCTATTAAAGCCAATTTTTATATTGCCCGTTCTGGCATTTGCTTTTATAATTCCATTAATCACAACCAAGTTAGTCCTGGTTCCAATGTATGGCTCATATATTTTTGTTAGAGCAATCTTTGTTGTTGTAACATTAGCTGCAATTGGAACAGAGTTAGCCAAACCTGCCGTTAGTCAGCTTTTTAGTAGAGGATTTCTAAGTCCGGTTTACCATGCATCAAGCATGGCATTTAATGCCTTACCCATATACCTGGAAGCTTTTGAAAAATCGAAATTTACAGCTTCATCAATGCTTAAAAGTATTCAGGGCGTAATCAATAACTCGAGTTGGTGCGGTAATAGACCAATATTTATCGTTACAGGTGGTTTAGGTGAGGGAAAATCAACCTATTTAGAAAATCTGCTGGAAACTTTAGGGAAGGAAAAAGGCTTGAGTTTTAAGGGATTTATTGCCAGGGGTATAGGTGCGCCACCGCTACGCGAGGGATATAATCTTAGGATAATACCCGAGGGAACCGACTTGATGTTGTGCCGTAGGATTGGAGCTTGTGGTTTGCCTAATAAGTCGTTTGAGTTTAACGATGGGGTTATAGTGAGGTTAACCACTGATTTGGCTGCTATTAATGCCGATGATATATTGGTTATTGATGAGGTTGGCCGAATGGAGCTTTATGGTGAGGTGTGGGCAGGGCTAATAGAGCATCATCTTACAAAAACTAAGAATGTTTTGATACTAACAGTGAGGCGGGAAAACCTAATGCATGTTGTGGAAAGGTGGAACCTAACCGATGCCTACGTATTTGATATTAATAAGGTTGGTGTAACCGATGCTGCAAAGAGCATTAAAAATTTAGTTCTCAGTTACCACGCGGCCAGTTCCCGAAAGTAATGAACGTGAATCAATAATTGAGGGACCGTGGATGGCAGGATAAACAATTACTACATTTTTATCGGAGATTATTTGGATAATGAATGTCAGAGTGTTTTGGATATCGCTATTGTAAGCAATAGTTCCTTTGCGCGCCGATATTATAATTCCTAGAGCGTTATTATCAATACCTTTCATGTGGTTAAAGCATTCTCTAAGGTGATGGGGAGCTTTTTAGTCCGATTGTTTACATGCCCAGCAAACTCAATTTGGTATTCAATGTTTGCCGGATTTGCTCCCGGAATCAATACTTTTTCAGTATCGTATGGTTTAAAACTTACAGTCGGAAAGGCTATGGCATGGTTCCCTGCAGCCCTTTCGGTTACCATTGCACTCACAACACACGAGGCAAAAATCACTACTATAGTGGCGATCAACACATTAATATCCACAATGCCAATCTTGTAACCAGCCAGAATAATTGCTATGCTAGCAGCAGCGTGAGCAGTGCTCAAACCAAAAATTAGTTGCCGATCGAGTGTTTTTAGCTTAAATATTTTTTGAGTGAGGTATGCCGCCAGCCATTTTGAGATTATGGCGAATGATATGAGAATTGCAGATAGTTCAAGCGATTCGTATCCGCTTACAAAAGCTTTCAGGTCAATTAGCATTCCAACGTAAAAAAGAAAGATAGGAATAAATAGGGCGTTTCCAATAAACTCGGTAATTCCAAATACTGTAATGGGCTCACTAATTGGGAGATGAAACCCAAAATTTTCCATTTGAAGTAGGATTAAGTTTTGCGTAAAATACTAAAGGTTAACTTAAAAAAAGCCACCCGGAGGGTGGCTTTTAAATCAATCACTCAAATTATTTGTTTTTTTCGCTGAACTCACGCCCTAACCGGAGTGCCTTAAGGTTTAACTGAACCACATCGTCGCCTTTTCTACCAAAAAGCTGGCGTATTCCTTCTTCGATTTTTTCGAAAGGAATATCGAGGAATAGCGAGGCAGCGCCAAGCATTACTATGTTTGAAGCTTTTGTTGAGCCTGCTTCCTTAGCAATGGCATCGGCATCAATAGCAATGTGGTTCTTTACAGCTTTTATTTTAGATAGTATATCGTCGATGTTGGGGTAATCGGGAATGTTGTTAAAGGGGGTAACATTGGTTACCAACCATCCTGTTTGGGCCAAAAAGGGTAAATACCTGAGGCCCTCCATGGGCTCAACAGAAATAATCATATCGGCTTTGCCAGCCGGAATGAGGTCGGAGGCAATTGGCTTATCGGATATTCGAAGGTGCGATTGCACGTCGCCGCCACGTTGGCTCATACCGTGCACCTCGGATTGTTTGATGTAGAGATTGCTGTTTACGGCGGCAAGTCCAATGGCTGCTGCAATGGAAAGTATTCCCTGTCCGCCTACGCCTGCAAGTATTATGTCGTTTTTCATGATTGAAGTCGTTTTATGTTACTCATTAGTCTCTTTCTTCTCAGCCTTTTTGCGTCGGGCAAAGGTCTGGATACATTCACGCTGAGGAATAATAACCGAAACGCCATTGTAAGCCAGCTCTTCCTTAATGATTTTCACGTTCTCTTCGTGATTTTTCTTTAAGGGGGTTACAACCCTTATGTGGTCAGGGTGAACGCCAATTCCTTTACATATTTCAACAATTCGTCCGGTAGCCGAAGAGTGCTGGCCTCCGGTCATTCCGGTTGTTGAGTTGTCAGAAATAATAACTGTGATGGGCGAGTTCTCTACAACAGCGTCCAAAAGGCCAGTCATTCCGCTATGTGTAAATGTTGAATCGCCAATAACAGCAACCGCTGGAACAAGACCTGCATCGGCAGCACCTTTAGCCATGGTAATGGAGGCTCCCATATCAACACAGGAGTTGATAGCATTATATGGAGGCAGCGCACCAAGGGTGTAGCAACCAATATCGGAGAAAACCCTTCCCGTTCCGTATTCCTTTAGTGCCTCATTCAAATCCTCGTAAACATCCCTATGCCCACAACCCTGACAGAGTGATGGGGGACGGTTTTTTACAACCTCGGGCACAGGCTCCCCCTCAGTAACCGTTAGCCCAAGGGCTTTGGCAACAATGTTGGGGTTAAGTTCGCCATCGCGGGGTAATGTTCCATCAAGTCGTCCGTGAATGGTTTTGCCAATGTTTAGGAAACCTTTTATCATTTCCTCAACAAGGGGGTATCCTTCCTCAAGTATCAAAAGCTTACTGCAGCTATTATAGAGTTCAGTAACCTGTTTGCGAGGTATTGGGTATTGGCAAATTTTAAGAACCGGATGTGGACATTTATGGTCAGGGAAATTCTCGATAAGGTAATTGTAAGCTATGCCAGTTGTTATTATACCTAAACTTTTATCGGTTCCCTCAATCATCTGGTTATAGGCCGATTTTTCAGACTCAAGTTCCATTGCAGTTTGGGAAACCAGCAGTTTTTTGTAGTTCTTGCGAGCAATGGAGGGAAGCAAAACAAACTGGCGTGGATCCGATGGCAGTCGGAGTTCATTTTGGGGTCTCGACTCGCGACGCTGAACCCCGGCTCTTGAGTGAGCCATGCGTGTAGTAATACGCATTAATACAGGAACGTTAAGCCTCTCGGATAGTTCAAATCCGAAATATGCCATATCGTAAGCCTCCTGTTGGTTCGATGGTTCCAGAATGGGAATCATTGAGAACTTACCGTAAAAGCGTGAATCCTGCTCATTCTGTGAGGAGTGCATCGATGGGTCATCGGCTGAAACCACAATTAGTCCACCGTTAACCCCGGTAATGGAGGCATTAATAAAAGCATCGGCGGCTACGTTAAGCCCAACATGCTTAAAACAAACCATGGCCCTTTTACCGGCATACGACATACCGATGGCGGCCTCCATGGCAGTTTTCTCGTTAGCTGACCATTGCCTGTGAATATTCAATTCGGCTGCTTGCTTTGAGGCTTGCACGTATTCCATTATTTCGGTTGATGGGGTGCCAGGATAAGCGTATATCCCTGAAAGCCCTCCATCAATTGCGCCTTGCGCTATCGCTTCGTCGCCTAACAGTAGTAACTTGTTGTTATTCATATAGTTAATGTGTTTCTTGTTATTTTGCTTGGTTTGAAAATAGAGTATTAAATCCTTAAGTGATAAATAATAAGTTTATAGACCGCCAAAACGCTTTAAAAAGCCAACATTCAATGCTACATTATGCAGGTAGTAAATAAAACTTACATCCATTAAACTTACAATTTGTAATTGATGCTGGTTAATCAATTTAATGTTGTTAGCAAAAATACAAAAAACAATAATTGCAATAAAGTAAAATGCTGAAAAATATAAAATATTGTAATTGAGTGGTTATTCAATAATTGTTGCAATAATTTTTCGACTCCCGCCGTGTTTTCGGAACTCACAAAGGTATATTCCTTGCCACGTTCCCAGGTTTAATCTTCCGTTAGTTATGGGTATAGATATCGATGTTCCTACAACTGTGGTTTTAATGTGTGCTGGCATATCGTCATCGCCTTCCAGGTCGTGCTTAAAGTATGGCTCCATGGGGTAGTGCCTGTTAAAGAAAGCATTCAGGTCAGTTCTAACGCTGGGGTCTGCATTCTCATTGATGCTCAGCGCCGCTGATGTATGCTTAATGAATAGGTGAAGTAAACCTACCTGTGGTAGTTCAGGTAGTTGGTTTACTATTTCTGCAGTTACCAGATGAAAACCTTGGGGGTAAGGTCTAAGCACTATTTCTATCTGTTTTATCATACTACATCAACCTTTTAATGTGTTGGTGAATGAAATCGAAAGCCCAGTTCTCAATGTCATCTCTTAGGGTATCGTAGGCTTTACGGGTAAGCGAATCGTCACTCTCAGTAGCTTTAGGGCTGTCGAAATGAAATACATATAGGTTTTTATATTGCAGATTACTGCTTGCAGTTTTTGCTACCTTGTTATCTAAAACCAGAACAATGTCGAATTCCTTATCGGTAAGTGAGTTAAGGCTTTTGGGTTGATGCTTGGTTATATCAATTACTGCATCCATCATGCTTTGAGCTGCGTTAAGGTCAAGTTGTGTAGGTTCAATTCCTGCGCTGGTTACATTTGCAGCACCACGAGCATAGTATTTAAACCAACCTTCGGCCATGGCCGAACGGCAGGCGTTGTTTTGCGAAACTATAAGTATTTCCTTCATCCTTTTTCAGTTATGATTTTCCGAGCATAACAAAAAACACAATAAAGGTAAAGATTTTGAGTTTATGGTTTACGATGTTTGGTTCGATTACTACCTTTGGGGTTAAATTTCCAATGGCTAAATGAGCGTAAAACCGCCATATTACATCTTTCTATGTGTTTTGGTGATATTTATCACCGGTTTTGCGTCGCTACATGCTCAGGAGCGAAGGGTGAAGATATCTGGCATTGTTAAGGATACGCTTAATATGCCTATACCCTCGGCAAGCGTTATTATTGTAGGAAGTTCTTTAGGTGTTTCAACCGACGATGAGGGGCGCTTCTCAATCACAGTAACCGATATTGATACAATTTCTATTAGGTTTTCGTGCCTGGGATACCAAACACAGGAAATGAATGTTAAAGCTGAAAGGGGTAAGTTCCTTGAGGTAATTTTAAAACCATCGGAAGAGCATATTGAAGGGGTTTACGTTCGTTCGCAGCAACGGAAGGTGGGAAACATTGAGCGCATTAGAATTGATGGATTAAAAACGTCCCCGAATGTGTCGGGCGGGTTGGAGTCACTGGTAAAGCTTTTGCCCGGGGTTTCATCGTCCAATGAGCTGAGCTCACAGTATAGTGTAAGAGGAGGGAATTTTGATGAAAATTTGGTTTACGTTAACGATGTTGAGGTTTACAGGCCTTTCCTGATTCGCTCAGCTCAGCAGGAGGGTTTAAGTTTCATAAACCCCGATATGGTTGGGGCGGTTGAGTTCTCATCGGGTGGGTTTACGGCTGAATTTGGCGATAAGATGTCGTCGGTGCTTAATGTGCGTTACCGTGAGCCTAAAGCAAATGCGTTAAGGGTCAGTGCCGGTTTGCTGGGTGCCTCGGCAACCCTGGAAGGAGTTGCCATTGGCAACTCGCTTACCTACATGTCAGGGATGCGCTATAAGACATCGCGTTATATACTCAACTCGCTGGAAACCAAAGGCGATTACACCCCTTCGTTCTTCGATTGGCAAGGCATAGCAAACTATAAAATCTCCGAGAGGATTACCATTGGGCTGTTGGGCAATGTGGCCATAAACCGTTTCGACTTTCAGCCAAGGGTGCGTGAAACCCGTTTTGGTGTTTTTAACAACACCCTTCAGCTTAAAATTTACTACGATGGTCAAGAGAAAGACAGGTATTTATCGTCAATGGCTGCCTTAATTACTGCAATTAGGGTAACCTCCAATTTTAATGTCAAGGTAATTGGGTCATCATATTACTCAAACGAACGGGAAACATACGATTTGCTTGGGCAGTATTTCCTGAATGAGCTCGATAACTCCATGGGATCAAAAACCTATGGCGATAGCCTGATAAATGTTGGGATTGGAGGATTTCTGGATCATGCCCGTAACCATATCAACCTTAAAGTTCAAAGCTTAAACCTGCTTGGCGATATGTGGTTCGGTAAAAGCCTAACTAAATTGGGGGTGCAGTTGCAGCGCGAAGCTTTAAGTGATGAGCTCCTGGAGTGGGGATTGGTTGATTCATCGGGATACGCTATACCCTACACAGGCTCACAGGTTGGGCTTGATAGATTTTTTGGGGCAGCATCAACCATTGAGTCGTACCGCGCATTAGGGTTTGCTCAGGCCGATTTACACTTTAACGTTGGAAATTGGCAGTATAGAACTAATGTGGGATTCAGGGTAAGCCACTGGAGCTTTAACAAGGAAATTCTTTTTAGCCCCCGCTTAGCACTCAGCTTTAATCATTCAAACTATAGGAGTTTACAGTATCACCTTTCGTTTGGGTATTACTTTCAACCTCCCTTTTATAGGGAGATTCGTTTGGCTAGCGGTGAGCTAAATAGGAACATCAAAGCGCAACAATCCATTCATGCACTTGCAGGAGCCGAGTATTACTTTACAGCTTGGAGCCGACCATTCCGAATGAGCATAGAGTTCTATAATAAGTGGCTAAACCGTTTAATACCATACTCAGTTGATAACGTTCGTTTGCGTTACTCCGGCGAAAACATGGCAAGGGGATACGCACGAGGAGCCGACCTAAAGATAAATGGTGAGCTGGTTTCCGGAGCCGAATCGTGGCTCAGCCTTTCGATTCTCAAAACAAAGGAGGATAATCTTTACGACTCATATATCGATGAAGGTGGGAATACGGTTTACCCCGGATACTATTTCCGCCCTACCGATCAAACCTTTTCCGTTAGTTTATTTTTGCAGGATTACCTGCCTGGCGATAAAAGCTTTAGGGTTAACCTTACCGGGGTATACGGCAGTGGCTTGCCAATGTTGGATAGCTCCGTTCCTGATCAGAAAAGCTTTAGGATGCCATCGTACAAGAGGATTGATGTTGGATTCACAAAATCCTTTATTGACAATGGGAAACGACTGGTGGGTAATTTAAAAATTGCTAACCTCTCAGTAGGGGTCGATATTTTTAATCTTTTCAACTTTAACAATACGGTTTCCTATTTGTGGGTGCAAACTGTAGCCAACCAGGAGGGTAACTCGTATCGGTTTGCCGTGCCCAACTATCTAACTTCGCGCAGAGTTAATGTTAGGTTTCAAATGAATTTTTAGCATTACCTCTAGAATAAACGGGGGTAATCCTGATCGAATTTGTTTAAAATTTTTGAGATGATTGCCTCACGCAGGAACTTTGATTTGTTCCTTACCTTATACCGCTTGCAGTAGTGGTTAATGGCTTCTAACTCGCTGGTGTTAAACAGTATCTCTTTTCTATGAACCCGTTTTAGTTTTTCGGTATTGAACCCTCTACGTCGGCTATTCATCGGTTAAATGACTTTTTTTGCAAATAAACCAACTTTTTTCCTCGGTTTTCATTATTGGTTCAAACAGTTATCAAAAAGTTTTTAACAACTGCTATATGTAAACCTCTTTAATACTTTAGCTTGTAGCAAATTAGTTCCTTTTTGCCATTTAACTCACATTGTTCTATTTTGATTATTTCCGAAAACGTTTTAAATTTAGGATTTATTAACATAACCTTAGTCATTATAACCATACGTTATGCTGCAGAACCATAACAATAACCTTGGTTTAGGCTATCCTTTTAACATTAGGCATTTTCTGTCGAACCTAAACCGATACTATAAGGCAGGATTTTGGTTTTGGGATTCAAACACCAATAGAATTCATTTGGGGAAAAAGTTTGTTAATGCTTTGGGCTTTAAGGAATCCGATAATGATAACATTCCCCTTGATGATTTTTTCAAATTAGTTCATAAAGATGATAAAAAGGCCCTGGAAAAATCGTTCCAGAGGTTAAGACATAGTTCTGCCTTACACCAGGAGTTGGATTTTAGATTAAAGATTCGTGAGGAGTGGCAGCATAAGAGGATTTTTGCATTTACCGTTAAGGATAACCCCAATGCAAACAGTTACTACATTATTGGTCAGTTCAGAAATGTTGACCCGGGCAAGAGTGATATAAATACCCATGATGTGTCCATTACATTCGAACGTTTTGCCAACCTACTACAAAAGCATCAGCTTGCTTTGCTTGAGATTGATTTGAATGGCACCGTTGTGAACTGGAACAAAAGTACCACAAGGCTTTTTCAGTTCGATTCAGAGAACACACAATCAGTTTCGCTTAAGGAAGGCTTTGCCGATGATACCTGGAAAAAATTTCAGGAGTGGTTGCTGAGTGGTTCAGGGAAGCCTTTTACCTCAGTCTATAGAAATATCAGTGGAAACGAGTTTAATCTAAGCTGGTCAAAACTTGCCGATAATCCTCAAGATAAAAAAAGATTTATAGTAGCAGCACGCGATATTAGTCAGCTTGTTGAGTTTCAAAACCAAATTAAAAGACATGATTTTCAGAATGAGATAATATCATTGTTCTTCTCTCAGATTAAAGGGCAAACAACACCCGATGAGATTTTCCTACTGCTTGGACAAACCATTGAAAAGGCTTTCCCTAAATCAATATCCATCGTTTTTTCCTACAGTGCCGACGATAGCTTTGTTACGCTGGAATCAATTTTTGGGGTAAAGACCAAAGCGTGGGATACTTTTATTGATGAGCTGGGTTGGAACCCGGTTGGCCGTAGGCTTTTTATTGAAAAGGATAAACTTGCCACCTTAATTTCGGCCAACGTACAGGAGAACATTATTCCCTTCAATGAGCTGCTTGATGGCATAGTATCGGCAACAACCTTTAAAATATTTGAGCGAACCTTCAAGATAGGCAAGAGCTACATTTCCTGGATTGTTAAGGACGACAAACTGTTTGGTGGAATAATATTATTTCAAACACCCGATTCTGAACCGATTGATACACAATTCTTGAATAGAATGTCGGTGGTAGCCTCAACGGTTATCGATATGAGTAAAGCGAATATGGATTCCTGCCAAATGGTTGATGGGTTAAAAAAACAGCTTGCCGAGAAGTATGAGCTATTAACATACATCAATCACAGCATAAGAACCCCGCTTAACTCTATAATTGGGTTTAGCAGTATGCTCGATTTTACTGAGCTAGACAAGTCGCTGCAAACCGAATACCTTAGAATTATTCAAAACCAAAGCAAATCGCTGTTGGACCTCACCAATGAATTACAGGATTTTGTCAGAATTAGTACTGGGGCGCTCACAGTTATTAAAACCAAGCAAAATGTAAATGACTTTTTTCATGAACTAAAAGCAAATATCGATTTTCGATTGGGGTTGCTGGAACTATACAACATAAAGGTTAACTATACGATTCCTGAAAATACCGATTTTCTTGAACTCTACATTGATTCCGGGCGTTTAAATCAGGCACTAAGCATCTATTTCATTCAATTCATAAAATTCATTCAAACCGGAAGCCTAAATATTGGATATTCAATTGAGGATGATAAGATTAAGATTTTTATTCATGAAGGGGATTCATCAATTGATTCAAAAATACGAACATTATTTACTGATGACTTAAAAGCCTTACTAAACGGAACCTATAGCCATTCTTCCCATTTCAACATATTGTTGGCCAACAGGCTATTAACCTTACTTGAGGGTGAAGTGGATATAATCAACGACGGCAAGTTAAAGTTTGAGGTGAAATTTGGTTTAATTGCTAACGAGACCCAGCTCCAAGCCGATGAACTAAACGAAGAACAAGCCATAAAGAGAGTTGAATTCAAGAATAGTGTAGTTCTAATTGTTGAAGATGAAGAGGTTAACTATTTAATCCTAAACGAACTTCTGACGGCATGGGGGGTGTCAACCATTTGGGCTAAAAATGGTAGAGAAGCAGTGGATTTAGTAAGCTCGCTTAACCAAGGCATTAACCTCATCCTTATGGATATTAGGATGCCAGTTATGGATGGTTATGCAGCAACTATGGAAATAAAACAAGTTAATTCTGCTATTCCTGTTGTGGCCCAAACAGCCTTTTCGGCGCCACAGGAGCGTTTAAAAGCTCAGGCAGCTGGATGTAATGGTTACATCACAAAACCCATCGACCCCAACATTTTACACCATGTTCTTGAAATGTATTTAGCCTGAATCATTGCAATAAGCTATTTTTGTAACCCATTCCGAGTTTAACATTAAAAAGATATGACTTTAACCATTCAGGAGAGATTAAGTCTACTCCGAAAGCAAATGAAAAAGGCTGATGTAGATGCCTACATTGTCCACCATAGCGATCCACATCTTAGTGAGTATATTCCAGACTACTGGAAGGAACGCGAATGGCTGTCGGGGTTTACAGGTTCTGCTGGTACCTTAGTGGTTACCCTAAAAAACGCTGCCCTGTGGACTGACTCAAGGTATTTTATCCAAGCCGAAATGCAGCTAAGTGGCACTGGCATAGAGCTGTGTAAAATTGGTATGCCCGAAACGCCTGACATTCAATCGTGGTTGGCGCTTAACCTTAAGCAATACTCAACAGTTGCTTGCAATGGACTGCTCATCTCACTCTCCAATCAAAGAGTCCTTAACGAGAACTTAAAAGCAAAAAAGTTCAAAGTAAGGTTCGATATCGATTTAGTGAGTAAAATTTGGGACGATAGGCCTACCATACCTCAGCAAAAAGTTTTTGTTCATACTGCTGAATTCGCCAAGGTTTCCGTACAGGAGAAACTGGGAAGAATAAGGAAAGAGCTACTGGTACGAAACGCTACAGCTTACCTGATGTGCGCACTCGATGAGATATGCTGGACTTTTAATATTAGGGGTGCCGATATTTCGTACAATCCTGTTTTTCTTGCATACGCAATTGTTGACGATGATAAAGCAACGCTATATGTTGATGAAAACAAGCTAACCGATGAGGTTATACAATTCCTTGCCAATGAGCAGGTATCAGTAAAGCCTTACAGTAAAATATTCGACAAGTTAGCAAAGCTTAAAAAGAAGGATGTACTGGTATTAGACCCTGCCAAGGTTAACTTCTCAATTTACTCTGCAATACCAGGTAACACTAAAGTTATTGAAACAACTGGTTTGGCAACCCAAATTAAGGCCCGAAAACAACCTGTTGAGGTTGAGGGTATTAACGATGCAATGGTGCAGGATGGAATTGCCATGGTTGAGTTCCTGTACTGGTTGGAGCAGAATGTTAAATCGGGTAAGGTCACTGAGATTACTGTTGCCGAAAAGTTACTGGAATTTAGGAGCAAACGCAGGAATTTTATCAGTGAGAGTTTTGGAAGTATTGTAGGATACGCCGATCATGGGGCTATAGTGCATTACAGTGCAACTCCTCAAACTAGCTACACCATCAAACCTGAAGGTTTCCTATTGGTTGATTCCGGTGGACAATACCTCAATGGCACTACCGATATTACCCGCACCATTCACCTTGGTAACCCAACCCCTCAGGAGAAGCGTGATTTCACGCTTGTTTTGCAGGGTATGGTAGGGCTTTCTATGGCAAAGTTCCCTAAGGGTACTAGGGGTTCACAGCTCGATACTTATGCCCGAATGGCATTATGGAGTCAGGGGCTAAACTATGGGCACGGAACAGGGCATGGTGTTGGATACTTCTTGAATGTGCATGAGGGGCCGCAACAGATTAGACCGGAAAATCATCTTCCCATTGAGCCCGGTATGGTTATGTCCAATGAACCCGGTTTATACCGACCCAATGCCTATGGCATTAGAATTGAAAACCTGATTGTTTGCGTTGAGGATGAAACAAACGACTTTGGTTCATTCCTACGTTTCGATACCCTTACCCTTTGTCCAATTGATACCAAAGCCATTGACCTTGATATGCTAACCGTTCAGGAGCGAGAGTGGTTAAACCATTACCATCAGTTGGTTTACTTTAAGCTGTCGCCACACCTGGCAGCTGAGCATGAAAAATGGCTAAAAGAAATTACAAAACCCTTATAGGAAAATAAAGAAGGCTGTCATTTACTGACAGCCTTTTAACTATTCACCAATAATCTTAACCAGAACCCTTTTTCGGCGTTTGCCATCGAATTCACCGTAGAAAATTTGTTCCCAGGGACCAAAATCGAGTTTGCCATTGGTAACAGCAACAACCACTTCGCGTCCCATAATGGTTCGTTTTAGGTGTGCATCGGCATTATCTTCAAACCCGTTGTGTTTGTACTGTGAGTAAGGTTTTTCGGGTGCAAGCTTTTCGAGCCATACTTCAAAATCGTGGTGCAAGCCACTTTCATCGTCGTTGATGAATACGCTCGATGTAATGTGCATGGCGTTTACCAGGCATAGTCCTTCCTTAATTCCGCTCTCGGCTAGGCAAACTTCAACATCGCGTGTAATATTGATATACTCACGCCGATTCCGTGTCTCGAACCATAGTTCTTTGCGATACGATTTCATTGCTATTTGAGGTTAAGCTCTGCTACAATAGTTTCAATCTTTTTGTCGAGTTTTGCCAGTGCCATGTCAATATCATCGTTTGCAGCCATAGTGCCTTTAACACCTATGTAGAATTTTATTTTGGGTTCAGTCCCCGATGGGCGAACCGATACTTTGGTACCATCGGCAGTGATGAACTGCATTACATCGGATTTTGGCTGGTTTGTATGCTTTTCCTTTCCGGTATGAACATCTACAAAAACTTGATTTTGGTAGTCGATAATGGAAGTTACCTTTGAACCGCCAATGTTTTGTGGGGGTTTACTACGAAAAGCATCCATCATGGCTTTAATCTCTGTTAAGCCATCTATTCCCTTACGGGTAAGCGAGATCAAATGCTCTTTGTACAGTCCATATTCCCTGTAAATATCGCTCAAAATATCGTACAGGGTTTTGTTCTGGCTTTTAGCCCAAGCCGCAATCTCGGCAAACATGGCGCAGCTGATTACCGCATCTTTATCGCGGACAAAATCGCCATACAGGTAACCGTAACTCTCCTCGCCACCGGCGATGAATTTCTTTACCCCTTCAAATTCGCGAATTTTTTCGGCAATATATTTGAATCCGGTGAGCACCTCGTAGCAATCAACCCCAAATCCATGAGCGATGGAACTAATTAGGTCAGTGGTTACAATTGTTTTAACCACGAACTCATTACCGGTAATGCGGTTATGTTCATGCCACTTTTTGAGAATATAGTAGATAAGAATTGATGCGGCTTGATTACCGTTAAGCAGGGTAAACTCGCCGTTTGGCTTTCTAATCCCAATTCCAACACGGTCGGCATCGGGGTCGGTGGCCATGGCAATCTCAGCATTTGTTTTAATTGCTTTGTCAATTGCCATTTGCATAGTAGCACGTTCCTCGGGGTTTGGCGATGCTACTGTTGGAAAATTACCATCAACCACGCATTGCTCATCAACGGTGATAATATTTTTAAAGCCAAATTTGCGAAGTGCCATGGGTACAAGGTTTACACCTGTTCCGTGAATTGGGGTGTAAACAATAGGCATATCGCGATACTTTTCGATGATATCCGAAAGTGAAAGCGTTGAAAGCGTATTCAGGTAAATTTCATCTAACTCCCTACCAATTTTGACAATTAGGTTATCGTTCCCTTTAAAGTTAACCTGCTCAATGCTTGAAATAGACTTAACTTCACTGATTATTCCCTTGTCGTGGGGTGGAACAATTTGACCACCATCTTCCCAGTAAACCTTATAGCCGTTGTATTCCTTTGGATTGTGCGATGCAGTTACAACAATTCCACACTGGCACTTGAACGTTCTAATTGCGAAGCTAAGTTCTGGTGTTGGTCTAAGGGCGTCGAACAGGTAAACCTTTATGCCATTGGCACTTAGAACCTGTGCTGCCACATTGGCGAATAGGGTGCTGTTGTTCCGGGAGTCGTGTGCAATGGCGGCCCGTATTTCAGGTAGATGTTTAAAGTTGTTTTTCAGGTAGTTACATAAACCCTGGGTGGCCATGCCAACAGTATATATGTTCATTCTATTTGTGCCAACACCCATAATTCCACGTAAACCGCCTGTACCAAACTCCAAATCGCAGTAAAACGATTCGGTTAGCTCCTTGGGGTCTTGCTCAATCATCTGGGCAACCCTTGCCCTGGTTTCCTCATCAAAAGGTGGATTAAGCCATTGCTTGGCTTTTTCCATTATTTCCTTTTCAACCATATTGTAGTATTTTTTAGTGTTTTACCTTAAGTATTCCTGTAAGCATTTTACTAAGCTTTGCCTCCAGTGTGGGATTTCCATTTCCAGCAAGTTAGTAATTTTTTGCTTATTCAACACGCTATACTGAGGTCGAATTGCTTTAGTGGGGTAGTCACTGGTTGTAATGGGGGTTATTTTTGTAGTAAGCCCAGCCTGTTTGATGATTTCGTAAGCAAAATCGTACCAGCTGCAAACTCCCTGGTTGGAAAAATGGAAGATTTCCGGTGTGAATAACCTCTCGGGTGACTCAGCGATTCGTAGAATTGCATATGCAAGATCGTTGGCAAGGGTAGGGGTCCCTGTTTGGTCAAAAACCACTCTAAGCTCAGGGCGTTCCTTTCCGTACTTTAGCATGGTTTTCATGAAGTTGTTACCGTAAGCCGAGTATAACCACGATGTTCTGATTACCATTGTATTGCCAAGTGCCATAGACCTTAGTTCCCCCTCAAGCTTACTTTTTCCGTAAACCGATTGTGGGTTTACCTTATCGGTTTCAACGTAGGGGACATTGGACTTACCATCAAAAACATAGTCGGTTGAAATATGTATCAGCTTAACACCCATTAATTTGCATTGTTCGGCGAGGTTTGCGGGTGCATCGGCATTCAGGGCAAATGCCTTGTCTTCTTCATCCTCGGCCTTATCTACTGCCGTATAGGCTGCACAGTTCACAACAACATTAGGTGCATACTTTTTAAGTGCCAGTTGAACCGATTCCTTGCTACATATATCGGTTTCTTCTATATCGGTATAAAAAATAGCTAAATCTGGAAAAATACTTGATTCCTTTTTAATGACAGTTCCTAGCTGACCGTTTGCTCCGGTTACAAGAATTTTCATGGTAGTTAGTAGGTTGAACCAAAAACAAAGTTTAGCTCGGCATCCTTCATTGCCGGGTGAACATTATCCTTAGCCGATACAATGGCCTGCTCCATAGGAATTTTCCAATCAATCCCAATCTCAGGATCGTTGTACCGAATACCCCTGTCAGCTTCAGGGTTATAGTATTGATCGCACTTGTAGCTAACTATAGCAAAATCGCTTAGAACGGCAAAGCCGTGTGCAAAACCCTTTGGAATCAACAGTTGATATTTATTATCATCGGAGAGTTCAACACCAACATATTGCCCAAATGTGGGGGAATTCTTTCTGATATCAACCGCCACATCAAATATTCTACCGGCAACAACCCTAACCAGTTTGGTTTGTGAGTAAGGCGAAAGCTGATAATGCAGACCCCGGATTACATTTTTTCTTGAGTACGATTCGTTATCCTGAACAAAATTGATTTCAATTCCCATTTTTTTGAAGGCATCTACATTGTGACTTTCGAAAAAATAACCCCTGTGGTCAGTAAAAACCTTAGGTTTAATAATCAGCACATCGGGAATTTGGGTTGGCTCAATAGTCATACTGAAATATTTTAAAGGTAAACTTTTTCGTTTGCAATTCTGTAAAGGTATTGCCCGTACTGGTTGTTTGCCAGGGCTTCGGCAAGTTTTAGCAGTTGTTCCTTTGAGATAAATCCATTTCGGTAAGCAATTTCTTCGAGGCAAGCAACCTTAAGACCCTGTCTGTCCTCAATGGTTTGAATGAAGTTTGATGCCTGAAGCAAGCTTTCATGGGTTCCGGTATCGAGCCAGGCCATACCTCGTCCCATTATTTTAAGGTTTAGCCTACCCTCATTTAGGTAGAGTCTGTTCAGATCGGTAATTTCTAGTTCACCCCTTTTGGAAGGTTTAAGCGATTTTGCCTTTTCTACCACATCGTTGCTGTAGAAGTAAAGCCCCGTAACGGCAAAGTTCGATTTGGGGTTTTCGGGCTTTTCCTCTATGCTTAATACTTTCCCTGTTTCATCAAACTCAGCAACACCATACCGATGCGGATCTTTAACGTAGTAGCCAAAAACTATAGCGCCATCGTTCAGCTTGGCGCTTTCCTTAAGCAGCTCGCTAAGATTTCCGCCGTAAAAAATATTATCGCCCAATACAAGGCAAACGCTATCGGTACCAATAAAGTTTTCACCAATTATAAAGGCTTGAGCCAAACCATCGGGTGATGGTTGAATGGCATACTGAATATTTAAACCCAATTGCGAACCATCGCCAAAAAGATCTTGATACAGGTGTATATCTTTTGGTGTTGAGATAATGAGTATATCCTTAATCTGTGCCAGCATTAGCACCGATAAGGGGTAGTAAATCATTGGTTTATCGTAAATGGGAATGATTTGCTTTGAAATGCTTTTGGTTATTGGGTATAACCGTGTTCCGGCTCCTCCTGCTAAAATTATTCCTTTCATGGTGTTTTTTTTAACTAATCAGTTTTTAAAAAATTACACAAAAATAGGCTTTGGCATCAGCTTCACAAAATTATAATTACAGCTGTTGTTTAAAATATTCAATGGTTTTTGTTAATCCATCATCAATATTCACCTTTGGTGTCCATTTTGGAAGGATTTTTCGGGCAACTTCCATATCGGGCTTTCGCTGCTTTGGGTCGTCAACAGTGGCAGTTTTGTATACTATTTCCGATTTGCTCTCTGTTAGCGCAACAATCTTTTTAGCTAGGTCAATTATTGTATATTCCTCAGGGTTACCTATGTTTATTGGTCCGGTAACATTATCAGGGGTATTCATCAACATAATGAGAGCGTCAACTAAATCGTCAATATACATAAAGCTACGGGTTTGAGAGCCATCGCCGTAAATGGTTATGTTTTGGTTGGTTAGGGCCTGAACGGTAAAATTTGATATAACTCTGCCGTCGGATAAACTCATCCTTGGGCCGTAAGTGTTGAAAATACGAGCAATCTTGATTTTAACGCCATTTTGCATATGGTAATTTACAAACAGGGTTTCGGCGCAGCGTTTGCCCTCATCGTAACAGGCCCTTGGCCCAATGGGGTTTACATTGCCCCAGTAATGCTCAGGTTGGGGATGAATCTCAGGATCGCCGTAAACCTCGCTGGTTGATGCCTGTAATATTTTAGCTTTTACTCTTTTTGCCAGCCCCAGCATGTTAATTGCACCCATTACCGATGTCTTAATGGTTTTAATGGGGTTTTGCTGGTAGTATATTGGCGAGGCAGGGCAGGCCAGGTTGTAAATTTCGTCAACCTCGGCATAGTAGGGAACGGTAACATCGTGCCTAACCAACTCAAAGTATGGGTTAGCCAGCAAATGCACAATATTTTGCTTGTTCCCGCTGAAGTAGTTGTCGAGGCAAATTACTTCGTTACCCTCGGAAAGCAACCGCTCACAAAGGTGGGAACCAATAAAGCCTGCTCCCCCTGTAACCAATACTCGTTTTCGCATGTTCAAAAGCATTTACTTTACCAAAAGTAGGTAATTTCGGCCATATTTGATACAAATGATCCAAACTTGTTGATATACATTTAAAAATAATTGGGTAAATTTGATTTTATTTTAGAAAGTTATGTATTTTTGCAAGTTGAATTTTATCTACAAATAATGTCTAACAAATTAACAATCTGAAAGTTAATGACAATGAATGACGAAATGGCCAAAGAGGCTTTAAAGGATCAAAGTGCTGGAATACCCGATTTTGACTGGACATCTTACGCAGATGATCATGCCTACGATCAAAACCAGCGCAAAGAACTTGAAAAAGTTTACGATCAAACCCTTTCAACCGTAGCCGAGAATGAGGTGGTTGAAGGTACTGTAGTTGCAATTACAAAACGTGAAGTTTTTGTAAACATCGGCTACAAATCCGAAGGTGTAATAAGCATCAACGAATTCCGTTACAACCCCGATTTGAAGGTTGGCGACAAGGTTGAAGTTTATGTTGAAAGCTCCGAGGATAAAAAAGGTCAGCTTGTGCTTTCGCACAAAAAAGCTCGTGTAATGCGTTCATGGGAACGTGTTAATGAGGCCTTTGACAAAAATGAAATTATTAAGGGTTACATCAAGTGCCGTACTAAGGGCGGTATGATTGTGGATGTATTTGGTATTGAGGCATTCCTTCCCGGTTCACAAATTGATGTTAAACCTATCCGCGACTACGACGTATTTGTAGGAAAGGTAATGGAGTTCAAGGTTGTAAAAATCAACCACGAGTACAAGAACGTTGTTGTATCGCATAAAGCGCTTATTGAGGAAGAACTCGAACAGCAAAAGAAAGATATTATTGCTAAGCTCGAAAAGGGTCAGGTTCTTGAGGGTACCGTTAAAAATATTACCAGCTATGGTGTATTCATCGACCTTGGCGGCGTAGACGGACTTATTCACATCACTGACCTTTCCTGGGGCCGTGTTAACCACCCCGAAGAGGTTGTGCAGCTTGACCAGAAGCTTAACGTGGTAATTCTCGATTTTGACGACGATAAGAAACGTATTGCACTTGGTCTCAAGCAGCTCACTGCTCATCCTTGGGATTCGCTCGATCCAAACCTTAAGGTTGGCGACAAGGTTAAAGGTAAGGTTGTTGTTATTGCCGACTATGGTGCATTCGTTGAGATTGCCCCTGGCGTTGAGGGCTTAATTCACGTTTCTGAAATGTCGTGGAGTCAGCACCTACGCAGTGCTCAGGAGTTCCTGAAAGTAGGCGATGAGGTTGAAGCTGTTATCCTAACTCTCGATCGTGAAGAGCGCAAGATGTCGCTTGGTATCAAACAGCTCAAACCGGATCCCTGGACAAGCATTGAAGAGAAGTACCCTGTTAACTCCAAGCACAAGGCAAAAGTTCGCAATTTCACTACTTTTGGAGTGTTTGTTGAGTTAGAGGAAGGTGTTGATGGCTTAATCCACATTTCTGACCTTAGCTGGACCAAAAAGATCAAGCATCCTGCTGAATTCACCAATATTGGCGATGAAATTGAGGTGGTTGTTCTTGAAATCGACAAGGAAAACCGTCGCTTAAGTCTTGGTCACAAGCAGCTTGAGGAAAACCCATGGGATGTTTTTGAGACCATTTTCACCGTTGACTCCGTTCATGAAGGTACAATAGTTGAAATTTTCGACAAAGGCGCTGTAATTGCCTTACCTTACGGTGTTGAAGGTTTCGCTACTCCTAAACATTTGGTAAAGGAAGATGGTTCAACTGCTAAGGTTGACGAGAAATTAGCCTTTAAGGTTTTGGAATTCAACAAGAGCGCTAAACGTATAATCGTTTCGCATAGCCGTACTTTTGAGGATGAGAAGAAGGTTGAAGAGAAAGCAGAAAAAAAATCTAAGGCCTCTTCCGCACAAAAAGTTGTAAAAAAGTTGAATTCTAACATAGAAAAGACTACCTTAGGGGATATTTCTGAGCTGCAAGCTCTGAAGTCGGAACTCGAGGCAAATCAGAAAAAATCTGATTCCAAGAGCGAAGAGTAATAATTGAGTTGCGAAAGTTTAACCATTTAATCCTGAAAGAAATGGAATTCAAAATTCAGAAATTCGAGAAGTTCACCCAGATTGAGGTGCTTGAAGAAAAACTTGATACCAATATTGCACCCAGTTTAAAATCTGAGTTGGTTTTAATCTCAGGCAATGGTGAGCGTAACATTGTACTCGATCTGAGCAGTTGCCGATACTGCGATTCTTCAGGGTTAAGTGCTATTCTGGTTGCAAACAGGCTCTGTAAAAATGCCGGTGGAACTTTTGTGCTTACCGGACTTACCGATGCCGTTGAACGTTTAATTACCATTTCGCAACTCGATACAGTGCTTAATATTGCCTATTCAAAGGATGAGGCAGTGCAAATAATTGAGAAAGCCGAAAACGAAGCTAAAAAGTGACGTTTTCAGTTACCATACTGGGTAGCAGTTCTGCATTACCTACATCTAAACGTTTCCCATCCGCTCATGTGCTCAATGTACATGAGCGGTTGTTTTTAATTGATTGCGGCGAGGGAACCCAAATACAGCTTCGCAGGTTTAAGCTCCCAATGAACCGCATCAACCATATTTTTCTTACCCATTCACATGGCGACCATGTACTGGGCATTTTCGGGTTAATATCAACCTTCAATCTTTTAGGGCGCAAGTCCGATTTACATGTTTACGGCGTAGCCGATTTTGAGGATATATTCTATAAAAATATCGACTACTTTACTGACCAATTGTCATTTAAGGTCATTTACCACGTTGTTGATCCCTTTAAAGTTGAAACAATTTATTCCGATAAGCATGTAGTTGTAACAACCTTGCCCTTGCGGCATAGGGTTCCAACGGTGGGGTATTTGCTCCGCGAGGCCCCACGACCACTGAATATACGTAAGGAGCTAATTGCAAAGTACAACCTTTCCCTCGCAGAGATTGTTAAAATAAAAAATGGTTCGGACTATACTTTAAACAATGGAACTGTTATTCCAAATGCTGAGTTGACCTATATTTCATCGCTACCCCGGTCCTATGCCTACTGCTCCGATACGCTTTACAGCGAAAGGCTTGTTGGACTAGTGAAAAACGTTGACCTACTTTACCACGAAGCCACCTTTTTACACTCGGATTTACGATTAGCCCGGTTAACCGGTCATAGTACCGCACAGCAGGCAGCAACAGTTGCCTTAAAGGCAGGCGTAGGGAAATTGCTAATTGGGCACTTCTCATCGCGGTACAAGAATGAAAAGGATTTGCAAAGGGAAGCACAGGAAATATTCCCAGCAACAGAAGTTGTAAACGACGGCCTCACCTTTTCGGTTGAACCAAAATCAACCTATTAATCAATTATTTAAGCTATTTAATCATAAATATTAAAACCGATAAGCAAATCGGCCAATAATTTGTTCTATTTTCTTACCTTTGCAATTCAAAGTGTTTGTATTACCATGCATCAAAAAATTTTGATACTCGATTTTGGCTCCCAGTATACCCAGCTAATTGCACGTAGAATTAGAGAGTTCAATGTTTACTGTGAGATTCACCCATTTAACCGAATCCCAAAGCTCGACAATACCGTTAAGGGGGTTATACTATCCGGAAGCCCTTTTTCCGTGAGGGATAAGAATGCTCCAATGCCCGATTTGACTGGTATTAGGGGAAGATACCCTTTGCTTGGAATTTGCTACGGAGCACAGCTGCTATCCCATACCAATGGGGGTGAGGTTTTACCATCGGCCATTAGGGAGTACGGCCGGGCTACTCTGGAGGTTGTTGATAGTAACTGCCCGCTTTTCACAAGCCTATCGCCAAAATCGCAGGTTTGGATGTCGCATGGCGATACCATAGCAAAAATTCCTGATAACTTTAAAGTTGTTGCCAGCACTGCCGATGTAAAAGTAGGCGCATTTAGCGTGTTGGGCGAGCAAACCTACGGTATTCAGTTTCACCCGGAGGTGTATCACAGCGTTGAGGGATCAAAGCTACTCAAAAATTTTGTAGTTGATATTTGTGGCTGCAACCAGGATTGGACACCCGCATCGTTTATCGATGAAACAGTATCGAATCTCAGAAACCAGTTAGGTAATGATAAGGTTGTTCTGGGCCTTTCTGGTGGGGTGGACTCATCGGTTGCCGCTATGCTGCTGCATAAAGCTGTAGGCCCAAATTTGACCTGTATATTTGTTGATAATGGATTACTTCGTAAAAACGAGTTTTCGCAGGTATTGGAGTCCTACAAAACTTTGGGGCTCAATGTGATTGGCGTTGACGCCAGCCAACGATTCTATAGTGAGCTAAAGGGCGTTTCCGACCCGGAGCACAAACGGAAAATTATTGGGCGAATCTTCATTGAGGTTTTTGACGAGGAAGCGCATAAGATTAAGGATGTAAAATGGCTTGGTCAGGGAACCATCTACCCCGATGTAATTGAATCGGTATCGGTTAATGGCCCATCAGCCACCATAAAATCGCATCATAACGTGGGCGGGCTACCCGAAAAAATGAACCTAAAGGTAATTGAGCCTCTACGCTTACTTTTTAAGGATGAGGTTCGTAGGGTTGGCAAGGAGTTGGGTTTACCCGGCGGTATCCTTAATCGCCATCCTTTTCCAGGGCCTGGCCTGGGGATTAGAATACTTGGCGAAGTTACACCAGAAAAAGTACGCCTCTTGCAGGAGGCCGATAGCATTTACATACAAGGATTACGCGAAGCAGGTCTGTACGATAAGATTTGGCAGGCCGGAGCCATTCTACTTCCCGTCCAGTCAGTGGGTGTAATGGGCGATGAACGCACATATGAATTTGTAGTAGCCTTACGCGCTGTTACCTCTACTGATGGAATGACCGCAGATTGGTTCCATTTCCCTTACGAATTCCTGGCTCGTATCTCAAACGAGATTATTAATAGGGTAAAAGGCATTAATAGAGTGGTTTACGATATCAGCTCAAAACCCCCCGCCACAATAGAGTGGGAGTAAAATTTTATTACTGTGTATGAAAAAATTATTATCAATTTTTCTTTTAGTTTTTGCCCTGTTTATCTCGGCAGGTGCTCAAAACAATTCTAGCTTTAGCGCATATAAATTTGTTCGCTTTATTCAGTACCTATCAGGGAACTACGTTGATACCATCAACGTAAATCAGCTGGTTGACGATGCCATTATTGAAATTCTGGGACAGCTCGATCCCCATTCAATATATATCTCAAAGGAAGATGTTCAGGCCATGAACGAACCCCTTGAGGGAAACTTTGAGGGAATTGGTGTTGAGTTTAACATCCTTAACGATACCTTAATAGTAGTTAATCCCATTTCCGGAGGGCCATCGGAACGTGTTGGCATAATGGCAGGAGATAGGATAGTTGAAATTGACGGGAAGCCAATTACCAATATTGGGCTAAAAATCCCCGATGTCCATAAACTACTGCGTGGGCCCAAAGGTACCAGGGTTGATGTGAAAATTTTACGTAAGGGTGTTTCCCAGCTACTAGATTTTACCATAATCCGCGATAAAATACCCATTTACAGTATTGATGCTTCATACATGGCTCGTCCGGGTATTGGGTATATCAAAATAAACCGATTTGCTGCCACAACCGAGCAGGAGTTTGTTGAGGCTCTAGAGAAACTTGAGAAGGAGAAAATGGCCGACTTAATAATCGATTTAAGGAATAATGGAGGAGGCTTCCTTAACTCGGCATACGAGCTGGCAAGCTACCTTCTTGAACCCGGTAAGCTAGTGGTTTATACCCAGGGCCGAAATAGCCCCCGAACCGACTACTTCTCCCATTTCCGTGGCCGTAAGCCATTTAAGGGCCGGCTTGTGATAATAACCGACGAGGGTTCAGCCTCGGCAAGCGAGATTCTTGCTGGTGCAATTCAGGACTGGGATCGTGGTATAGTTGTTGGTCGCAGAACTTTTGGCAAAGGGCTTGTCCAAAATCAGCTCCCCTTGCCCGATGGTTCCATGATTAGGTTAACCGTGGCCAAATACTTTACACCTACCGGCCGAGCCATCCAGAAACCATACAAAATGGGCGATATGAAGGATTACTATTCCGATTTGGATAAACGGTATAGTAGAGGTGAGTTTTTCAATCAGGATAGTGTCCATTTCCCCGATTCGCTTAAGTACACCACCCTGGTTAAGAAGAAGGTAGTTTATGGTGGCGGCGGCATAATGCCCGATGTTTTTGTTCCACTCGATACTACTTACTACTCTGAATACTACGGTAAACTTGTTCGAACAGGTTTAATTAACCAGTTTGCTATAACCTGGGTTGATGCTAACCGTGAATTGCTTAAGAAGAAATACCCGAAGTTTGAAGTCTACAACAAAAACTTTGAGGTTACCGATAACATATTGGATGAACTCTATTCCTATGCCGAATCCCGGCAAATAGCTCGCGATAGCACTGGTATTCAAACTTCCAAGGCTGAACTAAAACTCCAGCTAAAAGGTTTGTTTGCCCAATCGCTTTTTGGTTCAGGTTTTTACTATCAGGTTACCAATGAACACAACGAATCGTTCATTAAAAGCCTTGAGGTGATTAACAATTGGACTCGATATAAGCATTTAGTACAATAATTTTTCAGTTTTTTTAAATTCAAGTGTTTTAATACTTTTTACAGGTCGTTTTTTGACCAATTAATTATGTTATGGAGATAAATAATGAATTCAGGCAGTTGGGTTTATCGGAAAAAGCCCTTCTAGCAATTAAGAAAAAGGGTTTTGAGCAACCATCGCCTATCCAGAAAATAACCATTCCGGTATTGCTGAGCGAAAGCTGCGATATAATAGCCCAAGCTCAAACAGGTACTGGTAAAACAGCAGCCTTTGGCTTACCAATAATCGATTTACTCGATGGTCAACCTAAGGGAATTAAGGCATTAGTCCTTGTGCCAACCCGCGAGCTCGCACTTCAGGTTTGCGACGAGATGCTATCGCTGGCCGATAAGCGAATTATTATTACCGCTGTTTACGGGGGGCAATCAATCTCGGAGCAACAGCGCCGTATAAAAAAAGGTGTAGATGTGGTGGTTGGTACACCCGGTCGCATTCTCGACCTAATCAGCCGTGGCGATCTCGACTTTAGTCAGCTCCAGATATTTGTTCTCGATGAGGCCGATGAAATGCTTAACATGGGTTTCATTGAGGATATTGAGGAGATTATGCGTCACACTCCCAAGGAGAAAAGGGTGCTGCTTTTCTCGGCCACAATGCCCGATCGTATTGTGAAGCTGGCTAAAAACTACATGAAGGAGCCCAAGAGGCTTGAGGTTGACAAAGCAAAACCCACCACTGGCTTAACGGATCAGATTTACTTTGAGGTGCGCGAAAGCGATAAGTTTGATGCCCTTACCCGAATTATTGATATTGAGCCTGAATTTTACGGACTGGTGTTCTGCCGTACCCGCAACGATGTGGATGTAGTTACCGGAAAGCTAATTGAACGGGGTTATGCTGCTGAGGGATTACATGGTGAAATTTCGCAGGCACAGCGTGAAAAAACCTTGAGCCGTTTCCGTAAAAAGCATATAAATATTCTTATTGCTACCGATGTGGCTGCACGGGGTATCGACATTGTTGATTTAACCCATGTGATTAACTACAGCCTTCCACAGGATCCAGAGTCGTACATTCACCGCATAGGACGTACCGGACGTGCCGGAAAGCAGGGAACAGCCATTACATTTGTTTCGCCCGAGGAATATCGTAAACTGAACTATTTCCAGAAAGCCACAAAGGTTAATATTCGTAAAGAGTTGCTTCCAACGGCTGAGGATATTGTTGCTGTTAAGCGCGAAAAGATTAAAGAGGAGTTAGTTGAGATTATAAACCAGGGCAACTATATGGATTACCTTGGAATGGCTGATGATCTTATTGAGACCAACAGTCCAGAGGTAGCCCTGGCAGCCCTGCTAAAGCTTGCCTTCAAAAGCCAGCTCGATGTATCGAGTTACACTGAAATTAGAACCTTCCGTGTCGATACCAAGGGAACAACACGCTTGTTCATTGGACTTGGCAAAAAGGATGGTATGACTCCCAAGAAGATTTCAGAGTTTATTCGTAAAGAGGTGAAAATACCCGATAGGAATATCGACGATATACTGGTTCGCGATGACTTTTCGTTCATCACAGTACCATTTACTGATGCCGAGAAAATTCTCTCAGCATTCTCAAACAGAACCCAGGATGGTAAACCTTTGGTAACAAAAGCAAAACCCAAGAAGTAGATAGCTTAGTAATCATGAGCGAGAAATTTCAAATGGTAGCCAAAACCCTTCAGGGTTTGGAAGAAGTATTGGCCGAAGAGCTAAAGGAAATCGGAGCTGAAAACATTGAGGTTGGTTGCCGTTCGGTTTCCTATTACGGAACCAAGGAGACTCTCTATAAATCAAATTTTTGGCTAAGAACCGCTCTGCGAGTTCTAAAACCCATTTATGTTTTCAACGCCCGTACAATCGATGAGTTCTATGGGAATGCCCGCAAGTTCGATTGGACTTCCGTAATGGAGCTTTCCCACAAATTTGCCGTGGAGAGCGTTGTGAACTCGGAGTTATTCCCACATTCACGGTACATTGCTTTAAAACTGAAAGATGCAATTGCCGACCAGTTCCGCGATAGGTTTGGCAAGCGTCCTTTTGTCGACCCCAAAAAACCTCACATCACCTTTCATATCCATGTGAATAACGATGTTTGTACCGTATCGCTCGATTCATCGGGCGAGTCCTTACACAGGCGAGGGTATAGGGTAGCACAGGATGTAGCTCCAATTAACGAGGTGCTTGCAGCGGGGCTTATCAAACTATCGGGGTGGAATGGCGATTCCGTGTTTATTGACCCCATGTGTGGTTCAGGCACCATTCTGATTGAAGCAGCACTAATTGCCTATGGTATTGCTCCGGGTATTTTCCGCCAACACTTTGGTTTTGAGAACTGGCTCGATTTTGATGAGCAACTACTGCAATCCATTTACAACGATGATAGCAGGGAACGCGATTTTGAGTACCTGATACTAGGCCGCGATATATCAAAGCAGGCTATTGCCTCAGCCATGGAAAATATCAAGGAGTCGGGGTTGCATAAAAAGATTGATTTGGGGGTGGCCTCAATTTTCGATTACAACCCTCCCAGGGTTGATAAGGGCATTGTAATAACCAACCCGCCTTACGGCGAAAGGCTAAAGAAGGAGCAGATTGAAAATTTCTATAAGCAGCTCTCCGATGTTTTTAAGAATAAGTATACAGGGTACGATGTTTGGATTATAAGCTCAAACCAGGAAGCGCTCAGAAGTTTTGGACTTCGTCCCTCAAAAAAAATCAACTTACTCAATGGAGCTTTGGAGTGTAAGTACCAACGATTTTCAATGTATAAGGGAAGTTTAAAATCAAAGCAGAGCTAAGCCGTATTTAAATACGGCTTTTTTTGTTAAAAAATCGTGCGTACTTTCTTGCATTTATCAATTAAAATTTTATTATATTTGTTTAAATATAAATTACATAGGTGTTGCTTGAATCAAGTACAAACCATTCGATGAGCGATTTTATTTCAAAATGCTATGCCAAAATGCATAGTGGCGATGTAATTGTAGCCTATAAGGGTGAGATTAATGCAAACATCATTGCCGATACACTTGGATTGGTAGAAGCAAAGCTATCGCACGAGATGGTTGAAAACTTGGTTCGGAAAAAACTTTACAATGTGATGGTGGAGTGCCTCCAAAATCTCTTTCATCATGTTGATAAAGTAACGCTCTCAGAGAATGAGCCCAAAATGGGTGCTTTTATCCTTTCCAAAACCAATGATGGGTATAGAATTGCTACTGGTAACCTTGTACGTAACGATAAAAGTAATATCCTTAAAGAAAAAATTGACAAGATTAATTCTCTTTCAAAGGATGAGTTGAAAGAATTTTATAAATTTGTTCTGAATAATCAGACGTTTTCTGAAAAAGGTGGTGGGGGATTAGGCCTTATTGATATTGCTAGGAAAACGGGTAACAAGCTGAATTACGAGTTTACTCCATATAACGATGAGTACTCTTTTTTTAATTTGAGTGTATTAGTAAGTGAATAATTAAAACTACAATATTATGGAATTACTGAACATTGAGGGAACGCCAAAAACTCCGACCGTTATACTTAACCCCAGTACCGGAGTAATTGAAATAAAGGGTCGATCAATCCCTGAGAATTCAATTGAATTCTATCGTCCTGTTGTGGAATGGCTCGATGAATACATAAAAAATCCCCAGCCAAATACGGTTGTTAACGTTCAGTTGGAGTATTTTAACACTTCCTCATCAAAGTGTATTCTTGATGTTTTTAAAAAGCTTGAGGTTCTTAAGAAAAACCAGAAAGATGTAATTATTAACTGGTACTACGAGGAGGATGATGAGGATATGCTTGAAGCTGGGGAGGATTACGAGTCAATCATCAAAGTTCCCTTTAAGATGATTCAGATAGTGGATTAATCAGTAATTAGTATAAAAAAATAAGGGGCAAATTATGTTGCCCCTTTTTTTATATCAAGTTCATCAACTTTCCGTTTCACCGCCCAAACTTTCCAGCCACTCAAGTAAGCGTTTGAGGAGTCGGTAGTAGAGTACTAAGTACATCAGAATGCTCGATAGCCAAATCACAATTACATTAACCCAAATAGTACCGAAATAGTTACCAAAGAAGGGCTTTACCGGGGCGTAAAAGTGAGCACGTAGAAATTTTGATTCGGGGAACTGGTATATGGGGTCTATTTTCTGGATTAGTTGATTCTTATACTCAATGATTCGCTCAACCTCGCCCGAGTTTCGTACAAACTCACTCAAACTCTCGTTGTGATAACGCCTTTTTAGCTCTATGAATAGCTGTTGTCCGTTGGGTTGGCTATTCTGGAACGTTGTAATATAGTTATCCTTTCCCGCACTTGCTTTGTTATACAGCTTAACGTAGTGCTTTCGGAGCTGCTCAAGAAAATCGTTAAGCTCTTTAAGAATATCAGCATTAACCTCCTCCGGGGTTAGCATGGTGTACTTGCTAAAAATAAGATGTGAGGCCCTGGGTGCAGTCATCTCCTTTATTAGTTCATTCCTAATAAGCTCCAGAGCATTTTTGAATTCGGCTTTCTTTTCCTTATCGTCAAGGTTTCGGATACAGAAATCAACCTTATTCTGAATTGATTTTAGCCAATAGTTACGCTTGTAGTCCGATAAGCTCATTGCTTCATCGAAACGGTAAAGCGGTTTCATGTATCTGTTTTCCTTGAACTGGTATACTGCCAAGGCTTCATAGGCCCATCGGGATACTATTAGTTCCCCGTAAATTGGTATTTTACTTGGCGAGGAGATGGTTGGGTTTAGTTTCTCATACTTAACAATGATGCCGCTAAGTATTATTTGTGGTATTACAAGGAAAGGTATAAGAATATATATGGTAACAACCGTTTTAAAGCTATCCGATATTACTAACCCCATCATGTTTGCTGAGAACCATGTGCTGAAAAGAACTAGCCAGTACTCAAAGTACATCCCTTTAATTTCCATTATACTGTTGCCAATAGCTACAAACATCAGGGCTTGAAAGGCTGATATGCCTAGAAGTATGGTAACTTTTGACATAAGGTAGCTCGACCAGCTCAGGTTCAGGAACGCTTCACGTTTCAGAATCTTTCTATCTTTTATTATCTCCTCAGCGCTTACGGTTAACCCCACAAAAATCCCTACAATAACTGACATGAATAGGTAAACCGGTAAGTTGCTGTTTTCTAGGAGCGTATAGCCAAGTTTATTTGATACGTCAACGTTGTAGTACTTTATGATATAGGCTAAGAGTAAAGCAAGCAGAGGCGTTTCAAAGATATTAATTATCATATACTGGCTATTGGCCAGTTTGCTTAAAATGTCGCGTTTCACAAAAATTCGAAGCTGCTTAACCCAGCTAGGAATTTTAAAGTGAATTTGAGGGAGTGACTTTGGTTGTGTGTCAGGGGTAGGGTTTTCGGGGGCAAATCGTTTAAAGTACTCGTTCCACTCATAAGGGCTTATCTTTCTTGCTCTGGTTGGGTTTCCGTACTCATCAAGCACATTTGATTCTACTATGTTGAATATTTGTTCCGGGTTTACGTTACCGCAAACGGGGCACTCGCTCTCGTTCCAGTTGGCCTGCTGTACTCGTGATTTGAAGTAGATAATGGATTCAATGGGATCGCCGTTGTAAATAAGGTATCCACCTGTATCCAGTATAAGTAACCTGTCGAACATCTTAAAAATTTCCGACGAGGGTTGGTGGATAACTACAAAAACCAGCTTGCCTTTAAGCGTTAGTTCCTTTAGGAGGTCAAGAATATTCTCGGAATCCCTTGAACTTAATCCTGAGGTAGGTTCATCGAGGAAAAGGATTGCCGGTTCCCTGATGAGTTCCAGCGCAATATTAAGTCGCTTGCGTTGCCCACCGCTAATCTTTTTGTTTAGGGGTGAACCCACCCGCATATCCTTGATCTCATATAGCCCAAGGTTTTGTAGGGTTTGGTTTACAGCAGCCTCGAGCTGCTCATGGGTGTAGTTATCAAAGCAAAGGCGGGCGTTAAAGTATAGGTTCTGGTAAACGGTTAGTTCCTCAATCAGTAAATCGTCCTGCGATACAAATCCTATCTGTCCTTCAACCAGTTCCTTTTGGTTGTGTATGTCAATGCCATTAATTAGGATACTTCCTTTTGTTGGCTTCTCGCTCCCGTTCAAAACGTTGAGTAGGGTGGTTTTACCGGCACCCGATGCGCCCATTATCCCAACCAAGTGGCCACTCTCCTGAACAAACGACATGGGGTGCAACCCAATCTTGCCGCTTTTGAATCGGTATTCGATATCAATGGCTTCAAAAACGATTTTCTCTTTAATCTTATCCTGCACAAAGCGGCCAACAATGTCGCTAAAGTATATTGGCTTTATCTTGGAATTTCGGATTGATGAACCGTTATTTAAAACAAAAATTTTATCCTTTACCAGCATGTGCCCATTTAGGTAAAGTTCGTGTAAGCCATTGTAGCGTAGGAAAAAGATATTTGCCGACTCAACAAAAAGAATTTTTATGGGTTCATGAAGGCCTTCGGCGTAAAGGTGCCTCAAATCGTCATAGGGTGGCTCTTTAGAGTCGTTTATAAGCAAGATATTCTGGTGCGGGATTACTGAATCGAAACCAGAGAGCACAAAATTCTTAAGGTTTTGAAACTCGTTCTCAGGAACGTAAAAGGTTTCGGCCACAGTGCTTATGAAAGCCATTTCCTGTTCAGTAACCTCGCCTTCGTCAGGTTTTACAAATTCAAGTAGCCTGATTAGTACAACAATTTTTTGTTGTTGCTGTAGTTCCTCATTTATTTGGGAGCATATCTTAAGAACCCTAACCGAGCTGGATGATGTTCTTTTTTTTGACTTGCTTTTCTCGCTTTGTTTTTCCTGGTAAAGGTTATAGTAGTAGTCAAAAACCTTTAGGTACTCTTTAACCAGGTCGATATTAAGCTGATTCCTCAAGAACTCTTCCACAACCTTTCGCCGGTCGGCATAATCGTTATTCTCTTTCTCGTCCAGGGGAACCGGGCGGGCAATAATTGCAAAAAGTTGCATGAGAGCTTTTAGAATCGACTCGCTCATGGTTTACAGTGATTTACTGCTTGAAGCCTATTAGTAGCATTACGTAGCCCGGAATGAATTGGGGATTTTTAACATCTACCTGAATTATGCAGGTTACTGTTGATGTAAACCGAAAATCCCAGAAAGGGGAGTAGTTGAAGCTTTCATTGGTAAACAGTAGGTTCTTTTCGGTATCGTAAACGGTAAAAACCAGTTTTCCCTTTTTGGCATTGGTGCAGGCCGATATCCTATAGGTATTATCGGCATAAAAGGTTGTTCTAAACTCAATCCGCTGGTCGGGTTTAAGGGCTGCAAAGTATTCCTGCCCATCGCTTATATAGTTCGATGGGAAATTGATAGAGCATGTTTTTTTTAGCTGCTCAATCTGTGAGAATGAGTTTAGGCTGAAAAGTGTTAGGGTTAATATGATTACTATGCGCTGCATATTGGAATATTTATTCGGTTAGCGAAGAGCGTATTTGCTCAATCTTTTTGCTGATAATTTTAAGGTGATATTCTGACATTACCACCCGCGATTGACTCCTAATGGTTATAACCCTATTTGCCTCGTCAACAATTGGTTCGCGGTATGTGTAGGAGTAGATTATCCCATCAAACTCATAGGCAAGGTCAATAAGGCTATCGAGCAAATTGGCAAATTCGGTTGATTTATAGTAGAACGGCGTTAACAGTTCAACCAGGTTATCGAGTGGGTGTTTTTGTTCTCCAATGCGGTTAATAATCTCTCTATCGTTGTGTTCCTGGGCAATTTGTGTCATAATGAACAGGCTTTCCACCCAACAACCAGCTACAACCAATGCACTTATATCGTAACGCTCGTTCTTTTTCAGGTACAAATCGGAACTTGCGTAGGTATCCGATATTATTTTTATCAGTGAGTCTTTATTTTCGATATTGTTCTCAATCCTTTCAAATATCTTTTCGTCGAACGATTCAGTGATTCTTAGCTGCTCACTTAGCTTTTTTATTACACCTAAGTATTGGAGCGACTCCTGAGTTTTATCGTATATGTTTAGGTAGCTTAAATCAGTACCATAAATACCGAGGTTTACCGCTTGCTTAAATGAGGTAGTGTAGCGCTGATAATTTTTTGTACTATTAATGCACATTTCATTGAATGGGATATTGTTCTTTTGAATCAGGTTTACCACCTGCCAGGGCGAAGGAATTGGAAAAATGGCATTTTCAACCTTAACCAGTGTCGATAGCGTATCGGCAGAGGGTTGGGTTGTTTCGTTATCCTGTTTGGATGAGGGTTTACAGGATGCTAAAAAAGCGCTTATAAGTACTAGGGCTAATTTTGATTTGGGTAATCGTAAACTCATTGTCAATGTTTCAATCATAAAAGAAAAATAGCTTTTTAACGAAATGTTTACTAAGCAAAAATACCACAAATGTTGAAATATGTAGGTTTCTGCTTTACTTTTTAAACCATACAAACTTTTTAGTATCAATTTAAACAATAAAGTTAACTATTTTAGCTTAAATTTCAATAGTGCAATCCCTAAAAATTTTAGATATGAAAAGATTTTTTTCAACCTTTTTGATTATTACACTGGTATTTACAGCTTCTGGGCAAAAGGAACTTACCCTAGAGCAGGCAGTGTTAGGTCAATGGACAGAGTTTCGCCCTAAAACCCTACCCGGTTTTAGCTGGTTGCCTGGAACCGATGAGTATTCCTTTGTTAGCAACGACAGCTTAATCATTGTCAATATTACTGATTCAAAGAAAAACAGAGCTGTAACTTTATCGGAAGTAAACGAGGCTCTAAAGGCCAATAGCCTCCAGCCTCTAAAAAGGGTGCCATCGGCTTGGGTCGATAGCAAGCAGCTCCGCTTCATAGCAGGTAACTACTTTGTTTTGTATAACTCTGTAACCAAAAGCATTGAGTCAAAGTTTCTTGTGGCCGATAATTCTGAAAACCAAGAGTTTAGCCCTGACGGCAGGTGGATGTCGTATACCATTGGTAACAACCTTTTCCTTGCAAACGCCCTGGGTGAGGTTATTACTGTAACAAACGATACTACTGATGGAATTGTTAACGGGCAGAGTGTCCACCGAAATGAGTTTGGAATTAACAAGGGTACGTTTTGGTCGCCTTCTGGACGATACCTGGCATATTACCACATGGATGAGAGTATGGTTACCAAATATCCATTGGTTGATATCTCAAAGCGTGTTGGCGAGTTGGTGAACATTCGGTATCCTATGGCTGGCATGCAAAGCCATGTGGTAACCGTTAGGGTTTATGATACTCAAAACGGTTCAACGGTTGAACTAAAAACCGGTGAACCCCGTGAGCAGTATTTGACCAATATTGCATGGACTCCGGATGAGCGTTCCATACTGATTGCTGTTCTGAATAGGGAACAAAACCACATGTGCATGAATCGTTACAACGTAAGCACTGGCGATTTTGAGTTAACCCTGTTTGAGGAGAGCAGTAGTAAGTATGTTGAACCACTTGAACCGCCTTTGTTCATTGACAACAACTCATTTTTGTGGCTTAGCCGTCGCGATGGATGGAATCATATCTACCAGTATTTGACTGATGGAAAGTTTGTTAAACAGCTCACCAAAGGGGAATGGGAGGTTACAAGTATAAATGCCACCGATTTTAAGAATGGCTTGATTTACTTTACGTCAACCAAGGAGAGCCCATTGGATAGGCACTTATACTCTGTTTCAACTAAAAATGGCTCTATTACAAGGTTGACAACGGGCTCAGGGACTCACCGCTGCATGATTAGTCCAAGCTATAAGTATTTTGTTGATTTTTATAGCTCAATAACAGTTCCCAATCGGGTTGTATTGAACACCATTAAGGGTAAATTGGTAAAACAGTTAATTGATGCGCCAAACCCATACACTGGCTATAATGTTTCGTTGCCAAACCTAATCACTCTTACCGCAACAGATGGAACCACTTTATATGGAAGAATGATAAAACCAGTAAATTTCGATTCTACAAAAAAGTACCCGGTTGTAATATACGTTTATGGGGGGCCACATTCGCAGTTGGTAACCAATAGCTGGATGGGAGGCGCAAGGCTTTGGGAGTGCTACATGGCTAACAAGGGCTATATTCTTTTCACACTCGATAATCGTGGCACTTCGAACCGTGGCGCTCAATTTGAACAAGTTATTCATAGGCAATTGGGTACGGTTGAACTTGGCGATCAACTTGTAGGAGTTAATTACTTAAAATCACTTCCTTATGTTGATTCAACCCGGTTAGGGGTTCATGGGTGGAGTTTTGGCGGTTTTATGACAATAACCATGATGCTTAGAGCATCCGACCACTTTAAGGTTGGTGTTGCTGGTGGTCCGGTTACTGACTGGAAATTCTATGAGGTGATGTATGGTGAGCGTTACATGGATACTCCCGATGAGAATCTAGATGGATACAGGAAAGCCGACCTAAAGAACTATGTTACAAACCTGAAAGGCAAGCTTCTAATTATCCATGACGATATGGATAAAACGGTAGTTCCGCAACATAGCCTCACCTTAATCCATGAGTTCATTAAAAATGGCGTACAGGTTGATTTCTTTATGTATCCCCAACACGACCATAATGTAATGGGTAAGGATAGGGTACATTTGATTGATAAAATTATACGATACTTCGACGATAATTTATAGTACTGAGGATTCTATAAAAGGCAGGGAATCCCCTGCCTTTTTGTATTTTTACACAAATATTTTCCAATGAAACTCGATATTTCCTACAGGGAAATCTGGAGGGTGGCATATCCCATAATTTTAGGAAGCGTTGCCCAAAATATTCTGAACATAACCGATACGGCTTTTCTGGGACGAGTTGGCGAGATTGCATTGGGTGGAGGTGTTCTTGGGGGGCTACTTTACCATGTTTTGCTTATGCTGGGCTGGGGAATGGCTATGGGTGGCCAAATTATTGTGGCAAGGCGTGTAGGCGAGGGTGCAAATGAGGCTGTTGGCCGTGTAGTTGAGCATTTACTTTTTACTCTCGGCGCCTTTGCTATTCTTATAATGCTATTTGCACATACTCTTCATCCAGCTTTTTTTAGTATTGCTGTTAGGTCAAATCTTGTATGCGATTCTGCAAGTTCTTTTTTTGGGTATAGGCTATTTGGGCTACCCTTTGCTTTTCTCACATACTCATTGAACGCATTCCTAATTGGAATTACACGTACAAAGGTGATTACACTTACATCGTTCATTACAGTATTTGTAAACATTGTTCTCGATTACGGATTGATATTCGGTAACTTTGGACTACCCCCAATGGGTGTTAGAGGAGCAGCCCTGGCATCGGTTATTGCCGAAATTGCAGGGGCCATATTTTTACTTGTTTACATAAGCAGAATGAATGTACGTAAGTATAAGCTATTCAACTTTTCGTCGTTTTCAAAAAAGTTATTGAAGTCAATACTTGATATTTCCTGGCCCTTGATGCTTCAATTTTCACTATCAATTTTTGTATGGTTTGTTTTCTTCCTTATAATTGAAAAAATGGGTGAAACCCCGCTTGCTGTCTCCAACATAGTTCGAAGCATTTACATTATCATTATGATACCAATTTGGGGATTTGCATCGGCTACCAATTCATTTGTAAGTCAACATATTGGAAAAGGTAAGTCGGATCAGGTGGTGAAGCTGGTTGTAAAAGTAATGGTCATTACTTTAGCCTCAGTTCTTGTCCTTTCCGCTCTGATTCTTTTGCTGGACAATAGCATTATTAAGATTTACACTAACGATGAGCACTTAATCAATGCCACCCTACCTGTTATTAGGGTAATCGCAATAGCTGCTTTAACAATGGCTTCTGCCTTTATCAGCTTCAATGGTGTTTCAGGTACTGGTAGCACTAAGGTATCGTTTGCCATTGAGGTGTTTTCACTGACATTTTACTTAGGCTGGGCTTACCTTATTGCAATAACATTAGGTAAATCCTTAAGCTTAGTTTGGACTTCAGAGGTACTATATGGTATTATGGTTACAGTAATCTCAATTATTTACTTAAGAACTGGCCGATGGAAAAACCGGGTGGTTTAGCATTACCACCCGGGAATAAAGTTGATACCCCAGTTTGCCGCCTTGAATCCGCCTAGCTGGTAGGGTATTGCATAGTAAGGTTCCAGAATAAGCATTCCGAACAGATTTATCCTAAGGCTAATCCCTGAACTTACAAAGGGTGTTCGGTCGTTTATGGAGGTGGGTTTCCATTTTAAGCTTGGCGGGTACTCCTTTGTCCATGCTATACCAGCATCGGTAAAGAATGCTAGTTCAGTAAACAATGTACCCGACTTGATTAAGGTCAAACGCTCAGGGCCTGTAAAAGGAACTCGTATTTCAAAATTAGCAACCGCTATATGGTTTCCGGTTAGCTGGTCAATGGTTACATTGCCCGATTGGCCATAGTTAATAAATGAATTGCTATCGTATCCCCTAACATACCAAGGGTAGCCAATGTATAGCGGGTATAGTATGTTATCGTTTATTGATGTGCCAAATCGACCGTAGTATAGGGCGCGGAAAGCAAAGCTAAGCGGTTTACGGAATATATATTTACGCATGTCGGCTAAGGCACCCCAGTAGTTATATTCCCCAAGGGTTCTTGAAGCCTGGAACCGCATCCTGTGCCCACGCATGGGCGAGGCTATACCAAAGTCGGAGTTATCGTACACATATGCTAAACTCGATTGTTGTAACCAAAAGCCCGGTGGTACTTCCCCTTTCTTGCGTTCGGAACCGTAATAGTAGCCATCAATGTAATAGTTTGAGTAGATATCGGCTCTGTAATAGTAGCGGGCTATTGACCCACTTAGCTCAAACCGCTGTGTGGATGATAAGGGAAAATATGAAAGTAGTCCCGTGGCGGTTTCGAACATTCGTATCTGAATGAGCTGAAAATCTTCAACTATTACAGGCTCGCCATTTATTTGCCTGTGGAGAGTATCGTACCCGTATTGTCCGAAAGAGTAAGGGATATGGGAGGCTGTTACACCCCAAGTGATGTACTTTTTTTGCTGGAGGAATGCTACTTGCCCGCCAAAATCATATATTTCGCCGTTAAGCGATAATCCGGTATACACCATGTTCTTGCCAGTGATATCGCTAAAAAGCATTTCTACCCCGCCAGCCATACCTGTTCCGTATGGCGAGGTACTTATACCCATGCCGATATTGGAAATATAATCGAGTTTAAACTTGGGCTTAAACGGTACGGTTTTAAATGAATCGACCAAAACCACAGGTAGGTTTTTATCCGAAAGATTTTTATCAACCAAACCTTCAGTTGCCCTATTTACTGGAGGAAGGATAGATGCGTTAAAATCAACTTGATATGGATTTATTCTAACCGGTTTAAAATCGGAGCTATCGGCAGTATATATGGAGTACTTGCTTTTGAAGAAATGGGAGTAAACCACCTCATCGTTCTCACGGGCTACGCTCATGGCCGGTGCAAGCGGTGTCATTCCCGAGATACCGGTTAAAATTCTTGTCATCCTGTAAACTTCGCCGCTTTCAATGTTAAACCTGAAAAGGTTACGGTATCCATCGCAGTTTGAAAGGAAGTAAATTTCCTTGTTGTTGGCTGAAAACATTGGGTTTACATTATCGGCACCGGGGAGAATATCGAAAACATTAATGGTTTTAGTCTCAACATCTAATGTGGCAAGGTTATACCCTGTTTTTCCGTTAGCTGATGTTTGTGAGGGTTTATCGGTTGAAAAAACAATGGTTTTGCCATCGCTCGACCATGCAGGATGTATATTGCACCAGGGGTCGTTGGTGAGGCGGTCAACCTTTTTAATCCTTAAATCGTACTGGTATAAATCGTTAACCCCATTTACAAGTCCTGATACCACAATGCTACTACCATCGGGCGACCAGGCGGGATAGTTGAACGATGGAACACCGGGTATGGTGAACTCCTGAATGAGTTTACCATCAAAAACATCAACAATAATCAATTTGCTTTTACCCTTGCTAAATCCTACAAAGGCAAACATTCGGCTATCGGGCGACCATGTCCCGGCCGACTCAATAAAGTTGAGAGCATCTATCTCATTATCGTGCACTATACTCGATAACCTTCTTATAATTTTACCGCTTATGGCATGTGCCAGGTAAAGGTCAATAGAAAAGAGGTCCTTTTCGGAGTAAAAAGCCACATATCGCCCATCGGGGCTTACCGATGGCGAAATGTTTATTTCGCCTGCATTTCGTTCAAAAAGGATTCGGGTTCCGTTAGGATCTTCAACCGTATCGGGCATGGTACGCTTAAAATAGTCATAGTATACCGATTTCCAGAGAGTTGAGAACGATTGCTCGTTCAACCCAAGGTAACGCATGAGTGCAAAGTTGTAGCCCCGCTTTGCGGTTTCCTTGAATATTGGGTTTATAAGGCTATCGCCAAATGTTCGCCCAATAAACGACCAGAATGCGTGTCCCCAGCGGTAAGGGAAGTACTTGTTGGGGTAGTAGGTCATATCCTCAAGGGTGGGAAACCTATCGTTAATTACAGCATCGCGCATCCACATTGCAGTTTGGTAGTCGTATGTGCCCAGCGATAGGTACTCGGCCATGCCCTCTACCATCCAGAGTGGAAGGTTCCGAACTGAGTTGAGCGAAGTGGAATCGCCATTAATCAAAGAGTTATACTGAAAAGCATGCACAAGCTCGTGCCCAAGGACGTGATCGGTTTGCTGCCACGTTTCCGTTAATGGGAAGATTACACGGTTTTTCAGGGCCTCTGTTACACCACCAGTTCCCACTCCAACGCTCCCCGATATAGCCGTGGTTTGCTGGAAATCGGCATGATCGTTATAGAGCAGTATTGGGTTTTTTGTTATAATGGAATCCCTGAAAACCTGGTAGTGCCTATCGTACCACTTTTCGGCTGAAAGCGATATGATATTAAGTAGACTATCGTTTTTCAGGTAATGGTAAACCTCAAAATTTGGGGTTTGGTAAACGGAAAACTTAAAATTCTTGTAAATGGGTTTATTTCTGCCAAAGTATTGGCCATAAGCAATTTGACTAATGAAAGTAAGTGCCAAAAGGATTGAAATAGAATAACTTCTATTCATTTTATTTAAACTTTTTAGTTTTAAACAGTGAGCCTGCAAGGTAAGTTTTTTACCACAAAAATTGCACCTAAATCACATAAATTTAACCAAATCTCACTTGAAATGTTTCAATTTTTAACCTAAATTTATGGAAACCAAAAACCCTGTTAGCTATGGAAAACAACCACACAATTTTGGGTATTAAAATTACCGATAGAATTAAGGAGGCCGGCGAGGTTCAACGGGTTTTAACCCGTTACGGGTGCTCAATTAAAACCCGTTTGGGTTTACACGAGGTTTCTGACGACTACTGCAGTTCCTCGGGATTAATACTACTTGAGCTTACTGGCCCCGCCGATGACCAAGCAAAATTACACGACGAACTGGTTAAAATACCCGGAGTTATTACTCGAAGAATGGATTTTTAGTGGTTTGACCTAATCCATATTGAGTTCGGCCACAGGAACAATCGGCCGAACTTTTTTATTGCTTTGTTGCATGAGTGAGGTAAAACATAAAGAATTATTGTTTGACGTTAATATTTGCAAAACTCAAAACAACCCTGCCGGCTGAGGAGTTTTACTGTCTAAAAAATTATATCTTTGCCAATTAACACAAATCAGAAAAGGATGTTTGAGGGAAACGGTGAGCTGAAAAGACCAACAATACTTGTAACCAACGATGATGGATTCAGGGCTGCCGGTATTGAAGCACTTGTTGAAATGGTAAAACCCTTTGGGAATGTTGTGGTTGTTGCTCCTGAGGAAGGGCATTCCGGCATGTCGCATGCTATAACCATTAAAACTCCCTTGAGGTTAAAAAAACGTAAACGTACCGATGATGTTGAATTCTACTCCGTTAACGGTACCCCTGTGGATTGCGTGAAACTTGCCATGAACCAGATTTTTACAAGTAAGTTGCCCGACTTGGTAGTATCGGGTATTAACCATGGCTCAAACTCGTCCATTAGCATAATATACAGTGGCACCATGGCTGCAGCCATTGAGGGATGCTTGTACGGTGTACCTTCCATTGGCTTTTCTATTCTTGATTACGACGAAAACCCCGACTTTACTGCTGCTATTGAGTATGGAAGGTTTATAGTTAAAAACGTACTTGAAAATGGGTTAACTCCAGGCTCGTGTCTCAATGTGAATGTTCCTGTTTTGCCGTTAAAATCAGTAAAAGGGGTAAAGGTTACACGCCAGAATAAAGGCACTTGGCGCGAGGAATTTGAAAAGCGAACCGATCCCAGAGGTGTTGATTACTACTGGTTAACCGGATACTTCCTGAACGAGGAACCCAATGCAACCGATACTGATGAGTACTGGCTTAACCAGGGGTATATCACAGTTGTACCGGTTCAGGTAGATTTGACCGATTACAAAGAACTCGATCGTATAAAATCGTGGCGGTTTGACCAAATTGCAATTTCGCATGCAGAAAAGAATAAGTAATCAGTGGCATGGATACCTGCTTGGAGTTTTGCTGCCCGTTATCACACTGGTAGTTATGTATTTATCGCTTGCCAGCGATTTTAGGTTTGTCGATTTTATTAGATATTTAAACGTACGAGGCGATTTGTCCAGAGCATTATCGCTTGCCGTTTTACCCAATCTTGGCCTGTTTTTTGTATTTATTTGGACCGATAGGCTCAAGGCCGCTCAGGGTGTACTGGGTAGCACCATAATTCTTGCTTTAATAATTGTTTTCATGCGTTTTATGTAGATTAAAATGAAATACTTTATAGTTGCAGGCGAAGCATCGGGCGATTTACACGCATCAAATCTGATGAAGGGTATTAAAAATAATGATCCTGATGCCGATTTCTGTTTCTTTGGTGGCGATTTAATGGCTGAGCAGGGAGGTACCCTTTTAAAGCATTACCGCGATATGGCCTTTATGGGTTTTTTGGAGGTTTTACTTAACCTACGAACCATAAAGGCTAACATGGAACTCTGTAAACAAAGTATTATTCGCTTTAGGCCAGATGTAGTAATACTTGTAGATTATCCCGGTTTTAACTTACGTATTGCCAGGTTTGCAAAGCTATCCGGATTTAAGGTGTTTTACTACATAGCGCCAAAGGTTTGGGCTTGGAAGGAATCGCGTGTTGAAAAACTGAAAAGCTTTGTCGATAAGCTTTTTGTGATTTTCCCATTCGAGATTGATTATTTCAGGGGTAAAGGCATTGACCCGGTTTACGAGGGCAACCCTTCAATTGATGCCATTGCTAACAAACTTACTGATCCAATACCTTTAAGTGATTTTTGTGAAAAAAATGGATTACCTCAAAAACCAATAATAGCACTTGTTGCAGGTAGCCGAAAGCAGGAAATACGCTACAATTTGCCTGTGATGTTGAATGTAACCAAAAGGTTTCCCGAGTATCAATTTGTAATAGCCGGAGCCCCATCGTTGGATTATAGCGTTTACCAACCTTATATTAGTGATACTGGTGTAAGTGTGGTGTTTGGTCAGACCTACCAGTTGCTCTCCTGCTCAACACTTGCCTTTGTAACTTCTGGGACAGCAACGCTTGAGGCGGCGCTACTGAACGTTCCGCAGGTGGTTTGTTATAGGGGGAACTTCTTCTCCATGCTAATTGCCTGGATGGTTATTAAGTTGAAGTATATCTCACTGGTGAACCTGAACATGGGGTTTGAGGTTGTTAGGGAGTTGAAACAGTACGATTTGACACCAGATAGTCTTTACAACGAGGCCAAAAAACTTTTACCCGGCAATCCGGAACGAGATCGCCAGCTGGAACTTTATGGCCAGCTTAAGGAGAAACTTGGTAAGATGGGTGCATCGGAACGAGTGGGTAAAAGGATTGTGGATTTGATAAAATCATCTTAAATACTTGCTTATGAGAGTAGTTCTGTTTTCGTTTCTGCTTTTTCTGCCATTCCTATCGAACTCGCAAAAGTTAAGCATAAGCGTTTTTAACGATACTAATTTAAATACAATACTTGTTACACCCACTAAGGGTGAGTACAGCATGGTACTTGGCGATAGTACCATTACAATTAAGCCATTACAAATACTGTATATTAGCCGTCAAGGCGATTCTGTTCTGGTGCGCGACGAGAACCAAAGTTATGGTTCATACAAGCGGGTCACGCTTATAGGCCAAACCGGCGAAGATGTTTTTCGCCTTAAGCCAATAATTCCTGCAAAACCGGCTCGTTTATACGACGATAATATTACCTTTTACGTTGAGTTTAATCGTATTATGGCGGTCAACATAATTAATCGCGAAAAGTATATTGCAGCTGTTGTTCTTGCTGAAACCGGTCCGAATAAGGAATCCGAATTGTATAAGGCGCAAGCCTTACTTGCCCGAACTTTTACTGTTACCCATATCCATAAACACCAGTCGGAGGGTTTTAACCTTTGCGATCAGGAGCACTGTCAGGCATACAAGGGAAGGCCTGAGTTTTTTCAAGAAATTTACGATGCAGTTCTTGATGTAAAGGGTTTGATTGTTGTTGATTCTTCATTAAAGCCAATTAGCGCTGCATTTCACGCAAACTGTGGTGGACAAACAGCAAACTCCGAGGATGTTTGGATTCAGGCTTTGCCCTACCTCAGGAGCGTAAATGATAGGTATTGTACATCGGCACCTAACGCTCGCTGGGAAAGAACAATACCTCTTACCGAATGGAAAAAATTTCTTGCTCAGCAAGGGGTTGACACCGCTAAGGTAACACGCGATAACCTTAACTTTTACCCCAAGGAGAGGCCTAAATACTATACTGTTTTAGGTGTAAATATCGCTACAACTGCCGTTCGGAAGTATTTTAAGTTGCGTTCTGCCTGGTTTACGGTTTCAGCAGGAAAATCAGAGGTTCGGCTTTCGGGTAAAGGATACGGTCATGGTGTGGGAATGTGCCAGGATGGCGCATTAGCTATGGCCCAGCGCGGTTTCACATACGATAAGATAATCCAGTTTTACTTTAAGGATGTCCAAATTATTGATATTTCCAAGGTTAACCTTGATTCCTTAACACCCGACACCCTTGAGGTTAAGCCTTTTGATGTGTTACAGTAATTTTATCCTAAAACACAAGCATCTATGAAGGCAATTTTTATTAGAGAGCTTCAGAACTTTTTTTCATCGTTAACCGGATACGTTATTGCAATTATTTTTCTTGTTTTAACTGGTTTGTTTCTTTGGGTGCTGCCCGGTTACACAAACATACTCGATTCAGGGTATGCAACATTAGAGTCGTTGTTCTACATTGCTCCATGGCTTTTCCTTTTTCTTGTACCTGCGGCAACTATGCGTATGTTTGCCGATGAAAAGAAATCGGGTACCATTGAGCTAATTCTTACTCGACCCATTTCCGATACCGCAATGGTACTGGGGAAGTTCTTTGCGTCGTTGGTGCTTGTTGCCATAGTTATTGTACCCACATTCATTTTTGTTTATAGCGTTTCAAATTTGGGGAATCCTTCCGGAAATCTGGATTGGGCTGCAACCTGGGGCTCATACATCGGACTATTTTTCTTAGCATCAGCCTATGCTGCACTTGGGCTTTTTGCCTCGAGTTTAACCGATAATATGATTGTTGCATTCCTTTCGGCTGTTGCATTATGCTTCGTTTTTTACGATGGATTAGCCTGGGTAGCCGAGCTTCAATCCATGGAGTGGGCGCGGTCGGCATTGCTGACTCTTAGCATAAGTGAGCATTACAGCTCGGTTAGCCGGGGTGTTATTGATTCGCGCGATGTGGTTTACTTTTTATCCATATCATCATTTTTTCTGGCTCTCACCCGTTTAAAACTTCAATCGCGCAGGTGGTAAAACCCAAAAATGGAGTGTTATGAGTGTTAGTGGAAAAATAAAAATTAAAAATATCAAGACATTCGCTGCTTTACTGCTCATAGTACTTGTGGTGAATGTGCTTTCGTCGTTTTTTTACTTTCGAATCGACCTTACCGAAGATAAAAGGTATACCATACAGTCCGTTAGCCGAGAGGCATTACAGGGATTGGATGATATTGTGGTTATCAGAGTGTATCTAGATGGGGAACTGCCGGTTGCCTTTGTTAGAATGAAAAAAGCCCTTGCAGAAACCCTAAGCGAATTTCAAGAGATTGCCGGGAAAAAAATCCGGTATGAATTTGTCAACCCATACTCTGCTTCGGGGGCAAAAAAGCAGGAGCAATTGTTTCGCCAGTTGGCCGACAAGGGACTTGTTCCAACCAACGTTCATGTAAAGGATAATGAGGGCGCAATGATCCAGCGCATCATTTTCCCGGGGTGTATAATTACATACAGGGGAAAGGAGTTGGCGGTGAATCTTTTAAGGAATAACCCAAATCTTACAGGCGATGAGAATATCAACCTATCCATACAAAACTTTGAGTATGCTTTGGTTGATGCAATTGACCGTGTAACAACCGAAAACAGGCAGAGCATTGCTTTTGTTCAGGGACATGGCGAACTCGATGAGTTTGAAACTGGTGATATTGAGCGTGAACTGAATCAGTACTACGAGGTTAGCAGAGTGATAATAAATGGCGACCCCGACGCCTTAAAACCCTACAAGACTATTATTATTGCCGGGCCTAGCAAGCCATTGCCAGAGGCCGATAAGCTAATCATTGACCAGTTCATTATGCAGGGTGGACGAGTACTATGGTTCGTTGACCCCGTTAACGTTAGTATCGATAGTTTATCATCTGGCGCTTCAACCCTGGCTTTTATGAATCAGCATAATCTTGATGATATGCTTTTCCGCTATGGCGTTCGCCTTAATCCCTTGCTGATTCAAGACATTCAATGTGCTGTTATTCCGGTAAATACTGCCCTTGTTGGACAGGAGCCCCGTTTTGTTCCCGCACCCTGGCTTTACTATCCATTGCTCTTACCCCCAGCCGATAACCCTATTACTAAGGGCTTAAACCTTATTCAGGCCAAATTTATTAGCCCAATTGATACCGTTGGTATGAATGACGAGGTTAAAAAGCGGATACTTTTATCTACATCCAAGGAAACTAAGCTTGTGAAGATTCCCGCCTTAATCAATCTAAACCAGGTAAGCAAGGGTATAACCCGTTACGAGTTTCAGCATTCAATGCTCCCTGTTGCCGTTGAATTGCAGGGGATTTTCAAATCCAACTTTCGAAATCGCCCAATAAATGCAATCCTACCAAATGGTACTATAAAATTCGCTGACAAGAGTAGTTTTACCAAAATGATTGTAGTTGCCGATGCCGATATCATTCGAAACGATGTCCAGCGTCGCCCAAATGGTGCCTATGTTATTCCGTTGGGTTACGACAGGTTTACACAGCAAACATACGGAAATAAGGAGTTGGTGGTTAACATGGTAAAATACTTGTGCGATGATAATGGGCTGCTCGATTTACGTTCGAGAGATATTAAACTTCGACTTCTCGACAGGAAACGGGCTATTAGTGAGCGGTTATACTGGCAGTTGGTTAACATGGTTTTACCATCGCTTATGATTGTAGTTGCTGGAATTATATGGAATTTTGTAAGACGAAAGAAATATACTTTTACAGATGTCAAGTAAAAAGATTCTTTTTCTTTCACTAATAATAGCCTTTGGGATAGGACTATTCTACTTTTCCAGTTGGTATAGCGAATACCGTCAAACGGACTTTTCCTATGATAGCTCTCATATTTCTGCTATTGAGCTGGTTATGAAATCCGATACCCTTAGGTTGACAAAATCAAATGGCAATTGGTTTATAAATGATTTTTTTATTGCTGACTCAGCTGTTGTTAGTAATTTTATCGATATTTTGCAGAGTATATCAGCGGTTGCACCCGCCACGCTAAAAACCGATGACAATTTAACCCAGCTGTTTCAAGAGAAGGGTATAGGCGTTTTTATTTATAAAGGTAAACATTTAGGCAAGGAATACAGGATTGCATCTATTGCTGAATTCAACTATAAACCTGTTGCCCTGAACAGTGGTTCGGTTGTCCCTTACTACGTTGAATCGCCAAATGCTGTTGATAATTTAGTTGAATACTTTTCGGTTAACCCTGATAAATGGCTTTCTGGCAAACTGTTTACCGAGCCAGTTGAGGCGATTGAAGAAATAAAGGTTGTTTTCCCTGACAATGAAAAGGGATACACCCTTGAACTGGGAGGAAACCAAATAGCATTATCTAACTCAGCTGGAATTAGACTGCCAAACATCAACCTTGCCAACATTAGCAATCTTTACTACTCGCTCGATAATTTTAAGTTGCATTACCCTACTAAGGCCGAAATAAATTCTGCAATACCTGAGAATTTAATTTCCAGCATGCAGCTCAAAATGCTAAACGGCAAAACGTACGATTACACAATTTACCGGATAACCGGTAAAGGATATACAAATATTCTGGGACAAGAACTCGGATACAACCCAAATCGTCTACTGGTAAAGCTATCGGAAAACCGTTTTTTGGTTGGCTCCTATCTGCACTTCCATTACGTTCTATGCCCCATCGATGTGTTTGTAAATAATTATGAAAAATAGTGTGTGTTATTAGAGTAAAATTTTGTATTATTGAAATCCTTTTGAGATTTGAATTGCATTGATTTTCAATTTTTAAACTAAAATATACAATTAACTATTTGACAGCTAAAGGATAATCAATTTAGGTAAAAGGAACTAACTAAATTACTGAGATATGAAATTTGTTGTATCAAGCACCATGCTACTGAGCCACTTATCGGTGGTAAGCAGGGTAATCAGCAGCAAGAACACCCTACCAATTCTCGACAACTTCTTATTCAAGTTGGAAGGTAATGAGCTGGAAATCACAGCATCTGACCTTGAATCGACACTTACAACAAAAATTACCCTCGATAACGTTATGGGTGATGGTTCAATTGCAATTCCCTTTAAAATTCTTATCGATACCCTAAAGGAATTCTCGGAGCAACCCCTTACTTTCGAAATTGACCCAGGTTCCCTTGCAGTTGTTATTCACTCGGAGAATGGACAGTTCAACATTGTTGGCCAACCCGCCGATGATTTTCCAAAGCCCGCTGAGCTTAGCCCAGAGAGTAAAGTTAGTGTTAAGGTAGCTGCCGACGTTATGCTTAATGGTATTACCAAAACCATTTTTGCCACCGCCGACGACGAGATGCGCCCCGTGATGAACGGTATTTTTGTTGAGTTAACCGCTGAAGGGATGACCTTTGTTGCTTCCGACTCGCACAAGCTGGTTCGCTACCGCCGTAAGGATGTACAGGTTGAAGAGTTTTCATCGTTCATTCTACCCAAAAAACCTGCTAACCTGCTAAAGTCAATTCTTGTAAAGGAAACCGGCTCAGTAAATGTTGAGTTCGATAGTAAGAATGCTCGCTTTACCATGAGCGGTTACACCCTGGTTTGCCGTTTGGTTGAAGGGGAATACCCCAACTATAGCGCCGTAATTCCTGTTGATAACCCAAACCGTATGATTATTGACAGGGTTGATTTTTATAACTCGGTTCGTCGCGTTTCAATCTATTCAAACGCAGCCAGCAACCTTATTAAGCTAGGCTTAACATCTAACCAGTGCGAGGTTTCAGCTCAAGACCTTGATTTCTCAGTTTCGGCTTTCGAGCGCTTAAACTGCGATTACCAAGGCGATGAAATGGAGATAGGCTTTAAATCAGCCTTTTTGGTGGAGATTCTGGCAAACCTTTCCTCAACCGAGGTGGTACTTTCCATGTCCGATCCCTCCCGTGCAGGGCTCATTTTCCCTCACCAAAACGAAAACCCCGACGAAGATGTCCTTATGCTTCTAATGCCAATGATGATTGGTGCTTAGGAATAAACTCAATAACTTCCCCGGCCTTGGCTTGGGGAAGTTTTTTTATTAATAAAGGTAATATTAATGGGATTAAATATTAAGAACCCGCTGGTAGTATTCGACCTGGAAACCACCGGAATTGATGTTGTTAAGGATAGAATAGTTGAAATTGCTGTGCTAAAGGTATTCCCTAACGGAAACCGGGAATCAAAGGTTAGGCGCGTAAATCCTGAAATGCCTATACCACCTGAGGCTACCGCTGTCCATGGAATAACCGACGACGATGTAAAAGATGCGCCAACCTTTAAGGAGATAGCAAAATCGTTGGCAAACTATATTGAGGGTTGCGATTTTGCTGGTTTCAACTCCAACAAGTTCGATTTACCTCTTTTGGCCGAAGAGTTCCTCCGTGCTGGGGTTGATATCGATTTGAAAAAACGCAAGTTTATCGATGTTCAAACCATTTTCCATAAAATGGAAAAGAGAACCCTGGCTGCAGCATACAAGTTTTACCTCGATAAGAACTTGGTGAATGCCCACAGCGCCGAAGCAGATACCCTTGCCACCTTCGAAATCCTATGCGCTCAGGTTGAACGGTATCCTGAGCTAAAAAACGATGTCGATTTTCTTTCGGAGTTCAGCTCTTTTAATCGCAATGTCGATTTTGCTGGCCGTATCATTCTCGATGACAAAGGCGTTGAGGTATTTAACTTTGGAAAGCACAAAGGTAAGCCTGTTGCAGAAGTATTAAAGGCTGAACCCAGCTACTACTCATGGATGATGAATGGCGAATTCCCCTTGTACACCAAAAAGGTACTCACTAACATCTACTTAAAAATGAAACAAAAATAATTTGCCCCACAGTATTAACTTATATTAACAAATGCTATATTTACGCCAGTATTCTATAAATGGATTAGTATGGCATTGATTGAAACATTCCGTCGCCAAGGCGACTTTCTTTTTAGGTATCGCAGCTATTTACCAGTGCTTTTAATTTTAGCAGGAATAGGTTACTATGTTTACCTCCTGGTAACCAAGCAGTATTCATATAATGCATTTTACTTCTTTGCTTGCTTTGTGGTGAGCTTTATTGGACTGGTTATACGCGCTATTACCATTGGCTACACCCCAAAGAATACTTCAGGAAGGAATACCAAGGAGCAGGTTGCCGATACGGTTAATACTTCAGGAATGTACTCGTTAGTACGCCATCCGCTTTACCTTGGCAATTTTTTCATGTGGTTTGGCCTTGCCCTTCTTACTAAGAGCTACTGGTTTGTCATATCTTTCCTTTTAGTTTACTGGCTCTACTACGAACGAATAATGTACGCCGAGGAATTTTTCCTACGCAACAAGTTTGGTTCGGATTACCTCAATTGGGCCGATAACGTTCCCACTTTTATTCCGCGCAGGTTCAGGTGGCGCTCACCAAACAATTACTTTTCCATCCGTAATGTAATTAAGCGCGAGAGCATAGGGCTTTTCAAGTTAGTGCTACTATTTTTTGTTTTTCAGTACATACACGATGTGGTTTCAAATGGGGGTAAACTCCTTGAGCTAAGTTCGTGGGGTAGGGTGTGGTTCATTGCCTTTATTATTGTCGGCATAATTTACCTGACTTTACGAACTATCAGAAAGAAAACCCGTTTGCTCGATGTGGATGGTCGTTAAGGTACAATAATCCTTAACCCCTTATTCACTACTGTAATCTTAATTTTTCTATCCATTATAATGGGTTCACCATCAAAGTGAACCACATCTTCGCGTTTTCGCTTTATTACAACCTTTTGGGCCTTGCCGGTTTGTAGAACCGTGCTTTTATTAATGGTTCGGGTGAATAGCATTGCACCAATGGCTGGTGCTTGAAGCAGATTTATGGGCGACATAATGGCTATATCGAGTAGCCCATCCTGTATATCGGCATTTGGTGCTATATACGCATTATTGCCATATTGCGATGCGTTGGCACACGTAATAAGAAAGGCTTTCACTTTCATTTTTTGTGTGCCATCAATTTTAACCTTGTACTTCTTGGGTTTGTAACTAATAAAGTCAGTTAACGCCACCTTAACATAGTTAAAAAAACCTCGGCCTTTCTCTTTGGCAAAGCGGTAACCAATATGAGCATCAAAACCCACGCCACAGGTACAAAAGAATGGTAACCCGTTTACGAGCCCGTAATCTATTGATTCAACCCTAAGCTTATTTATCACCTGTATTGCTTTGGCTGCATCAAGCGGGATTCTTAGGTGCCTTGCAAGACCATTGCCCGAACCTAAAGGTATAATACCCATTACACAATCCGTGTTTATAATGGCACTGCCTACCTCGTTAACCGTTCCGTCGCCACCAACTGCAACAAAATACTTGAACCCCTCGGCAATTTTTTCACTTATAATCTGTAAAGCATCGCCCTTTTTACGGGTGAAGAGGATTTCGGGCTCAAATGTCTCGTTGTCAATTGTATTATTGATAATGTGCAGTATACTTTCCTTACCGCGTGTTCCAGAAATGGGATTTACAATAAAAAGTATTCTTTTGCGGGTGGACTTTGTAATGGGATCAGCCATGGAACTTACTTTTGAACATGCAAAAGTAAAACCTTTTTTAATAGCATCAAACTAACTACCTTTGTTTGGCTTTGCTCATTCATTGACATAAAAAATTACTCATAATGAAAATCATTTGCATTGGTAGAAACTATAGGGATCATGCTAAGGAAATGCATGCCGATGTGCCTGAGGTTCCGGTATTCTTTATTAAGCCCGATAATTGTTTGCTTCGCAATAATCAACCTTTTTTTTATCCTGATTTTACAAGCGATTTGCAGTATGAACTAGAAGTTGTGCTTCGAATTAATAGGTTAGGGCGGAGTATCAAGCAAAAGTTTGCACACCGTTACTACGATGCCATAACCCTTGGTATCGATTTCACTGCTCGTGACTTACAGCGCGAGTGTAAAGCAAAAGGATTACCCTGGGAAATATCCAAAGCGTTCGACTATTCTGCTCCCATAGGAACTTTTATCCCCAAAGATGAACTGGGCGATTTAAATGGCTTAAACTTTCGGCTTGAGCTAAACGGAAAGGTAGTACAGCAAGGGAATACTGCAAACATGATTTTTGGCTACGATGAGCTTATTTCGTACGTTTCACGATTCATAACCTTCAGAACTGGCGATCTTCTTTTTACCGGCACCCCAAGCGGTGTAGGGCCTGTTAACGTTGGCGATAGGCTACAAGCCTATTTGAACGACAGGCTGATGCTCGACTTTTTTATTAAGTAATGGTTTTACAGCAAAATTATTGTAGTATTTCCATTAACCTTAAATGGGTATAGCTGAGGTAACCTCAAGTTCTAACTGTAACCTTTTGAAAAAGGTTAACGGGTAACTAGCGGTTAGTGTGCTTAATGCGTAGTCAATGGTTTGTTCAATGCTGTTCGATTGAATCACCAGCTGTTCATGCAAGGTATTTACTACAGCGTATGCGCTATCCTGGTAGGTAATGCCTTGCGATATTTCACCTTCAAGTTTTGTGAAAAAGTCCATGATCTCTCGGTAGCGTTGCCTTTGCCTGTCGGAATAACGGTGTAGCGATGAGTATGCATTTGTAAAACTTGTAAACCTATTACGTAGGTTTGCCAGAACTTTGCGTGGAAGCTGGTCGATGCTAATGCCACGCTTCAGGTAAATTTCAGTGTACCGAAAAACGCCAACAAATCCAAGTGCGTCAAGATCATCGGCGGTGGATACGAGTAAAGCCAAGTCGAGCATGTCATCGGGCTTTGTAACCGGGTGTTGCTTTACCGATTTGTCATCGTGCAGCTCTACAGCTTTTAAAATCAGTGTTTTTTGCGATTCCGTTAGGTCTGGGAAGTGGCTGAGATATTGCTTGCATAGCTCGGCACCCTCAGCCCCATGTTGCTCGTCGAGGGTTTTGGTTAGGCCAGCATCGTGAAAAAAACAGGCAATTATTGCATTTTCAATTAGCTGTTCGGTGATTGTCAGTCCAGCCTTATGCAGTTCAATCAGTAAACCCCGGCAATGCAGCCACACCCTAATATGGTGTTGCAGATTGTGCGAGGGTAACGACACGTTATTGAATATACTCTCAAGGTGGCGGTAAAGGTTCGACAAGTGTTTTGTCTCAATCCTATGAATTTTAGAGAGTAACTCTTCCATGGTTTTTATGTAGTTTATGCAAAGTAAATAAAAAAGCAGGAAAAATTTTCCTGCTTTTACGTGATTTCGATAGAATTGTTTTAAGCCATCTCCTTTGATTTGGCAATAATTTCATAGGCGATATCGAGTATTGTGGTATCGTCGAGGGTTACTATTCCACCATCAGGCCCCGGTTCAAGGTGAAATCCCACAGCACCTCCATCCTTGTAGTTGGTTCCACCAAAATAATTGCGGACAGTTTCAACATTAACGTTCAACCTGTCCGCAATTACCTGCATGCTACCATCAGGAAGGCTATCTTTAACCCTCCTGAGCTCATTAAATGTGATTATTTTAGTCATAATTACAGGGTTTTATAATGATTTTTACACCTTAAATATAAAAAAATAAGTTCAAAATGTAAAATGATTTAACCAAATTTTAACGTTAAAAAAACACATTATTTTCTAGTTTTTTATACGAAATTTCCTTTTGGATGTTTTAATATTAAAGTGGTGGAAAATATTACTATTCTGGTAAATGAATCGAGGTTAAGGCAAAGACAATGAATGCTTTATAAATAAATTATTAAACTCTTGATTAATTTTAAGCCACATATGCTATTGTGGCTTTAAACTTTTCCAGGAACCTTAATATCTTTGTGGAAAATATTGGCTTTTCATGATTAAACTGGTGGTAACCGATTTGGATGGCACACTCCTGCGTTCCGATCATAAGTTTAACGACGAAGATATGGTTTCCCTATGCCGGTTAGGAGAAATGGGGATAATACGTGCCATTGCTACTGGTCGTTCACCATTTTCAGCATCAACTGTTTTGCCCGACGATTTTCCCATCGATTACCTTTTGTTCTCTTCTGGAGCAGGAATTATGCGCTGGTCCGATAAGTCGATTATTCATGCCAACCAGCTTTCACAGGAAGTTGTTCAGTATGTAATTGCCCTGCTTGTGGAAATGCATGCCGATTTTATGGTTCATGAACCAATTCCATTAAATCATTGTTTCCACTACCACAGTTCTGGTAAACTCAACTCTGATTTTGAACGAAGAATTAGCCTCTATAAGGATTACTCTCAACCCTTAATAACTGGTGTGCCATTTCCAGGACCTGCTTCGCAGGTGTTAGCCGTTTTACCCAATGATATTGAAAGGTTCAATGCCATTTCCAAAAAGCTTAACGGGGTTCAGGTTATAAGAGCAACCTCCCCGCTCGATGGCAAGTCAATTTGGCTTGAAATTTTTCCCGAAGGGGTTTCAAAATCCGGAGGTATTCAATGGTTGTGTAGCTATATTGGCGGAATTCATCCCCATAATTTGTTGGCCTTAGGCAACGATTACAACGATATTGATATGCTTAACCTTGCCGGTGAAGCTTTTGTGGTTTCAAACGCACCCAGTGAGCTAAAGGACAAATTTCAGGTTGTGCCGGTAAACGATGAGGCGGGTTTTTCACATGCTGTTAAAAGGGTGCTAAAAAAAGGTTAAACAAGGTTTTAAAGTATCTCCTTTACCTCTTTCTTTAAAAATTCAATGGCCAGCGAGGTGGGGTTAATCTCAAGTTCAGCGTAGGTTTCAAGAATTTTTTTGCTCAAATCGAAGCTGCTATCGTTTGGTGCAACTTTTTCGCTGCAAATATTTATTAGCTTAACAATGTTTTCCTTAGCATTTTTAACCATCTCCCATGCCTCATTGCTAACATATAGCTGTTGGGAAAGGTTGTGCTCCCATTCCGCTCTTATGTTCCCAAGTAACGTACTTTGTAGGTCGCTTGCAAGCATCCCCTTTTTATTAACTCTTACAATAATTGATTCAGGCGAAATCCGCTCCATTAAGAGTATTAAGCGCTCGTATGCCTGAAGTCGGAGCGGGAGTGAAACTTTTATGGTGTTAAACATTAATTCCGCCTTTTGCCTTCGGGTTTCATTCTTGATAAGAGTTCGCAAGGCAAGGTATCCTGCCAGGAATACCATAAGTGCGGGTATTGTAATTTTCAGAATTTCGGCAAACATATTTTTAATGTTTTTGGACAGTTTAGGTGTATATGAATGACAAATTACTTTATTTTTGAAACTCTAAAGTTAGTAAAACAATTTGGAATTCTCTAAAGCGTTATACCATGGAAAAGGTATCAGCCAGAATAGCAGCTCTTGAGGAGTCGCAAACCATTGCAATGTCGAAAAAGTCGCGCGAACTTGCTGCACAGGGTATCGATGTAATAAGCCTTAGCGTAGGCGAACCCGATTTCTTTACCCCCGACTTTGTAAAGGAAGCTGCCAAGAAAGCCATCGACCAGAACTTTTCGTTTTATACACCAGTTGCGGGTTACAAGGATTTAATGGAAGCAATTTGTGGAAAGCTTAAACGCGAAAACAACCTCGAGTATCAGCCCGACCAGGTTGTGGTTTCGGGTGGAGCTAAGCATAGCCTTTCAAACGTGTTGATGTGTATTGTTGATAAGGACGATGAGGTTATTGTTCCTGCCCCATACTGGGTTAGCTATGTTGAGCTGGTTAAGCTTGCTGAGGGGAAAAGCGTGGTGATTGAAACCTCGCTTGAGAGCGATTTTAAGATTACCCCCAAACAGCTTGAGGCTGCTATTACACCTAAAACCAGAGCCCTACTTTTGTGTTCGCCTTCAAACCCTACGGGTAGTGTATACACCTACGATGAGTTAAAGGCAATTGCTCAAATTATTGAGAAGCACCCAAATATCATTGTAATTTCCGATGAGATTTATGAACATATCAATTTTATTGGCAAACATGAGAGTATTGCTCAGTTTGATTCTATTCGGGATAGAGTAGTTATTATCAATGGCGTTTCAAAGGGGTATGCCATGACCGGTTGGCGCATAGGATTTTCGGCATCGGCCAAATGGATTGCCAAAGCATGTGAGAAACTTCAGGGTCAGCAAACATCGGGTGTTTGCAGTATTGCCCAACGTGCAGCCATTGCTGCATTTAACTCCGATGGCGAATACACCCGCCAAATGCGTGAGGCTTTTCGGCGTCGTCGCGATTTGATGTATGAAGGTTTCTCATCAATCCCTGGCTTCAGGTTGAATAAGCCACAGGGTGCGTTCTACATTTTCCCTGAAATATCGGAACTGCTTGGCAAGCAGTATAACGGTGAAACCATAAAAACCTCCGATGACCTTGCCATGTTCCTTCTGAATCATGCCCATGTTGCCGTTGTTCCGGGTTCGGCTTTTGGTTCACCAAAATGCATAAGGCTTTCGTATGCTACATCGGACGATAAGCTTAAGGAATCCATTGAGCGTATTAGGAAAGCAGTTGCTTTACTCAAGTAAAGCTATTTCCTTTTAACATTATATAGCATCGAACTACATGGTTATTTCGATGCTTTTTTTTATTTTAGTTTAGTATTACTTTTTTGAAGATGAAGAATTTTGTAAAGTTTGGGTTGTCTATTGCCTTGGTTGGATTAGCGATTGGAGTTTTGCTCCTTTTAAGGCTCTATTTTACGTTTCGTGCTACCAATGTAGCAGTCTCAAAGGAGACATTAATATATATTCCCACAGGTTCAAGCTATAACGATGTTCTAAATATTCTTGATAATAATAAGGTATTAAAAAGTATCGACAGGTTCAAAAGGGTGGCACAATACTACGATTACGAAAACTCTGTTAAACCCGGATGCTATGCTTTTAAGCCCGGTATGAGTAATTCCTCCATGGTAAAAATGCTTAAGTATGGACATCAAAAACCAGTAAAGGTTACCTTTACTGGAATGCGAACCTGGCAACAGCTAGCACAACGCATTTCTTCACAGATTGAAGCCGATTCGGTTTCGCTTATTAATCTGTTTACTTCCGATTCAGTAGCGTTTAATCGGGGTTTCACTCCTAGCACTTTTATGGCAATGTTTATTCCTAATACATACGAATTCTACTGGAATACCCATGCATTAGGATTTATCAATAGGATGTACAAGGAGTATAACCGTTTTTGGAACGAGAGCCGGATTCATAAAGCCGATGGAATTGGATTATCGCCGGTTGAGGTAGCAATTTTGGCATCAATTGTTGAGGAAGAAACCAATGTTAAATCGGAGATGCCAATAATTGCTGGGGTTTATTTAAACCGATTACGGAAGGGAATACCCCTTCAGGCTGACCCAACGGTTAAGTTTGCCATTGGCGATTTTACAATCCGAAGGGTTTTAACTCGCCATTTAGCCGTTGACTCTCCCTTTAATACCTATAAACACAGGGGATTACCTCCTGGCCCTATTCGGATACCTTCAGTTATTGCTATTGATGCTGTGCTAAACGCGCAAAAACATAGCTATCTTTACTTCTGCGCTTCGCCCGATTTTTCTGGACGTCATCTTTTTGCCAAAACATTGGCAGAACATAATAGAAACGCAGCGAAATACCGAAAGGCGCTTAACATGGAACGAATTTATCGTTAATAATTATTTGATATGAAAACGTTACCATTCTTAGTGGCAGTTTTGTTATCGTTGGTATCAAACGGACAAAACGATAGCATTACCAAACTACCCGAACCCAGCCGGGTTAAGGGTAAAAACATCATGGAATCCTTTGCTAACCGTGCCTCGGTTAGGGAATTTGATACTCAGGAATTAGACCTTCAGGAAATTGCCGATTTGTTGTGGGCTGCAAACGGTATTAACCGTCCTGCCGAGGGCAAACGAACCGCCCCAACAGCCATGAATACTCAGGATATTGATGTTTACCTTGTAAATAGTAAGGGAGCATTTTTGTACGATGCCAAGGCTCATGCACTAGTTCTAATCAATAGTGGTGATTACCGTTCAGCAGTTGCCGGTTCGCAGCAAAACTTTGCCAAAGCACCTATTTTTCTTGTAATTGTCTCCGATGTTGCCCGCTTTCAGCGAGGCGATGAGAGCCAAAAAATGACTTGGGCTGCCATGGATGCAGCAATTGTCTCACAGAACATTAACCTGTTCTGTGCCGGTGTTGGCCTAAAAACTCGCCCAAGGGTTTGGATGGAAACCGAAAAACTTAAGGAGATACTTAAGCTCAGGGAAACTCAACGACCAATGATGAACAATCCAGTAAGTCGCTAATGGGTAAAGGTGTTTTCTGATATAGCTTTTAAGAAAAAAATGCATCGAAAAAAATTCGATGCATTTTTATTCCTCTATAGGAATGTATTGGCTTTTAAATGCTTATGCTATTCAAATCCCTGATAATGTATACATCGTAATCGCCAAGGTATTGAAAACCGAACTGTTTGTATAGGTTAATGGCTGCAATATTATTGCGATGAACCTCGAGTTTCACCTGATAGCCTTTGGCTTTGACAAACCTTAGCGATTCGCGGGTAAGCATTTTTCCTATCCCCCGCCTTTGGAAGTTAGGATGGACGCCAAAATGGTGTAAGTGAATTCTACGGCCATCAAAGGTCATCCAGCTTGTACCAATTACCATTCCATCCGAATTTACAGCCACAAGCAGCTTACCTCCAAGGTCAATGCTTTGCTGAATTATTTCCAGGTTGTCGCCACGAGCAGGATTGCCAAGGTTGGTGAGCAGCCAAAGCTCACTTAACCCTTCATAATCGCTAGGCTGAAAGTCTCGAATGGTAATACTATCCATAATTCTATACTTTAACAACGTAAAGTTGCCCCGACTCGTCCTTTGATACCTTAACCTTGCTCCCCTTTTCGATGTAGCCAAATTCGGCAATGGCATCAAACCAACTATTTCCTATTTGGATTTTACCCGATGGGCGAAGGATAGTAATGGCAACACCCTCGGCACCAACCATATTCTTAATTTTTGTATCAATGCCAACAAATCCTTCTTCTTTATTCAGGTTACTTTGTAAGGCCAGATTAGGAAATAGGGGAGATGTTAGTAATTTACGGCTTAGCGCTATGCCTCCAATCAACCCAATAAATACAGCCAAAACAACTATACCAAAGGGTTTAAGAATGGTCATCAGGTTAAAGTTAACCGGATCGCGGAAAATCTCATTATCAATCATGGCCAAGGTTAATCCTGCTACCATAAGCACTATTCCCGAGATGCCGGTAACACCAAATCCGGGTATGGCAAAAATCTCAACCATTAGTAGAATAATCCCAACTACAAAGATGATAATCTCCCAGTGTTCAACTAGCCCTTCGAGGTAAAGTGGCGCAAAGTAAAGGATGGCTGCTATAACTGCCGCAGCGAGTGGAAAGCCAACGCCCGGAGTTTGAAGTTCAAAGTAAATACCGCCAATAATAATCATTATAAGTATGCCCGATACAAACGGATTGGTTAGAAAACCAATCATGCGATCGAGTAGCGATGGACGAAACTCAGCAATAGTATACGATTTGATTCCTGCTTGCTCCATAACCTCGTTTACATTTTCGGCTTTACCTTCGCAGTAGCCATGCTTTATGGCCTCCTCGGCTGTGAATGTAAGAACCTTTCCGGAATCGATAATTCCTTCAATGTATATTGAGGGATCTACCATGGCCTCAGCTATTCTGGGATCGCGTCGCCATTTTAGTATCGTATCGTTCCCTGAAATGAGTGTATCGTAACCTTTGGCCTCAGCGGTTGCTCGCATGGTGCTACGCATGAACGATTGAAATTTATCAGGGACAACATTGCCCGATTGGTCTACTACCGTAGCTGCACCAATGCTTCCGCCTTTTCGCATGTAAATACTATCGCAGGCAATTGAAATCAAAGCACCTGCCGATGCGGCCTGGTTATCAATAAAAACCCATACAGGAATTTTACTGTTCAGGATTTTGGTTCTAATTGAGTCGGCTACATCAACCATTCCGCCATAGGTGTTCATGTGTATGAGTATGATATCAGCTTTGAGGCTTTGGGCTTCCTCAAAGCCAACCTTCACCGACCTCCATGCCGCAGGCATGATATTCTCTTTTATATTTATCTTGTAAATCAATTTGCTTGCCGGTAGGCTATCTTGTGCTTGGGCTGGTATATGCATGCCAGCCAATAGCATCAATATAAAAAGTCTTAGTATTCTTAAGGTTTTCATGGTATGGTTTTATATTGGTAAAATTATAAAAAATTGATGTTAGTTTAGTTTGGCCGATAGGGTTTGAAAAAGTTTTATTGCCTTAAATTTCTCGTCATCAAGGGTGTACGATATGTTTTGTTTCAAGTAGGTTATAGCAGCTTCACGACTTATTGAGAGGGGGCTAAATTCGTCGACCGCTTTTTCAATTGAGTTTACACCAAGTTTAAGTCCCTTGTTAAGTTCCTCAATAAGTTCCTTAGGTAAACGTTTTGTTGTTGCCCATACAGCAAAAACAAAGGGTAAACCATATGCATTGAACCACTCATTCGATAAATCCACTACATATGCAAAGTGATTTTCAGCATCAAAAACTCTATCACCAATTAAAACGATAGCCTCGTATTCTTTGAGTAATTTGTAATTATCTGAAGGTTTTAAGGGAATAAAGTCTGGTGTAATATTCCACACATTCTGACATAAAATTTTGACAAGGATTACCGAAGTGCGCGACTGGTAATCGAGGTATATTCTTTTAATATCGTTTATATTACTATTACTCATAAGTGCCACTGAACGTACTTTTCCAATAGAGCCAATGCAATAATTGCTTACAATATCAAACGAACTAAAATCGCTCAATGCACCAACAGGCAGTAAACTCAAATCAACCTGGTTGCTGGAAAGTTTTCGGGCGCATTCTGCCGGGTAATCGTATAAAAGTTCAATTTTGTTGAATACCGGTGAATGCTTTAATCCATAAGCAAAAGGCGCTGTATTTAAATACGATATGGCCGATACCTTATACTTTTTCATGGCAAAATATTAGTTTGCTAAGGTAGCAATTTTGAAAAGTTATTGTTCATTGCTAAAAAACCTGCTTACATAAACCTTTAACATTGAGTTATGTTTAGTAAATTTGGGCAAATTTTGAAAAACATGTTGAATCATAGTTTGCATTCCATTTCTCCAATCGATGGCCGTTATGCAAAAAAAACAGAATCGCTGTCGGGTTACTTTTCCGAGTTTGCCCTAATTAAGTATAGGGTTTGGGTTGAACTTGAATATTTTATTGCCCTTTGTGAAATTCCTTTGCCTCAACTCCAGGGGTTTGATAAATCAAAATTCACCATACTCCGCGAAATCTACAAAAGCTTTGGTGAATCCGATGCGCTTAGGGTTAAGGAAATAGAAAAGGTTACCAACCACGATGTAAAGGCAGTAGAATACTTTCTGCGAGAGAGGTTCGATGCCTATGGTTTAGAGTCGTATAAGGAATTTATACACTTTGGTTTAACATCGCAGGATGTAAATAACACTGCATTCCCTGCAATGCTCCGCGATTCCCTTAAGGCTGAATATCTCCCATTGCTTGAAAAGTTATTGGCAAAGCTTAAAGAGCTGAGTACCCAGTGGGCCGATATTCCCATGCTAGCCCATACTCACGGTCAACCAGCATCGCCAACTCGATTGGGCAAAGAGTTTCGGGTTTTTGTGGAACGCATTGAGGTTCAGCTAGAGCAGCTCGAGCACATACCGTACTCGGCAAAATTTGGGGGAGCAACTGGAAATTTCAATGCACATATTGCAGCCTATCCAAGTATTGACTGGGTAGGATTTGCAAATCAATTTGTGAACTACAAGTTGGGATTGCACCGGAGCCAAACTACAACCCAAATAGAACATTACGATAACCTTGCCGCCATGTTCGATTGCTTGCGGCGTATCAACAGCATTCTTATTGATTTTAGCCGCGATGTTTGGATGTACATCTCCATGGAATACTTCAAGCAAAAAATTAAGGAAGGCGAGGTGGGCTCATCGGCCATGCCCCATAAGGTAAATCCGATAGACTTTGAGAATGCCGAAGGCAATTTAGGATTGGCGAATGCTTTATTTGACCATATGGCCAATAAGCTTCCAATCTCACGCCTTCAGCGCGATTTAACCGATTCAACCGTTATCAGGAACATTGGTGTTCCCATTGCACATTCCTTTATCGCATTAAAATCAATACTTAATGGACTTGACAAGCTAATTGTCAATATTGATGCTATTAATGCTGACTTACAGAGTAACTGGATGGTAATTGCTGAGGGAATTCAAACAATTCTTCGCCGCGAAGGTTACCCAAACCCTTACGATGCTTTAAAACTGCTTACCCGAACAAACCAGCAGGTTACATCTGAGACCTTTACAAGCTTTGTTAATAGCCTGAACGTAAAAGATTCGGTTAAAAGGGAGCTATTAGAGCTGACTCCTTTCACTTACCTTGGTATTAAATAGTTTTAATTATCGACAATAAAATCTATTCAAACTAATCTCACTAAATAAATAGGTTACTTTTGCAATCATTATAAACACTTGCTATGAAGAAATTTATCCGAATACTCAAATACCTTTATCCATTCAAATGGTATGTTGTGATTAATGTTTTTAGCAATGTGCTAGCAGCAGTCTTTTCATTGTTCTCATTGGCTATGCTAATACCCTTTTTACAGCTTCTTTTTGGAACAGTTCCTCTTGTTGAGGTAAAACCAGAGTTTGTGATTTCCGCAAAGGGCCTTGCTCAATACCTTAACTACTACTTAAGTGAAATAATTAAAACCCACGACAGAGCATCGGCGTTACTATTTGTTATTGTATTGGTTTTAGTAGCCTCGTTCCTTAAGAACCTCTTTACTTACCTTTCATTATACTATTTGGCTCCCATCAGAACTGGTGTATTACAAAACATGCGAAACCTACTTTACCGCAAGGTTGTCGATTTACCTCTTGGATACTTCACCGAGGAAAAGAAGGGAGATATTATCAGCAAGATGACAAACGATGTAAACGAAATAGAGATTTCAATCATTCGTTCATTGGAGATGTTCTTCCGCGATCCAATCATAATAATCATACACCTGATCGGTCTTATCTACATTAGCCCACAGCTAACCCTTTTTGTTCTACTCATTTTACCTCTTACCGGAGGTGTAATTGGAAGGGTGGGTAAGAACCTTCGGAAAACTTCATTTAAAGGACAAACCAAGATGGGCATTATCCTTACCATGATTGAGGAAACCATAGGCGGATTAAGAGTGATAAAAGCTTTTAATGCCGAAAACAAAGTGATATCGCGTTTCGAAAGCATGAATAGCTTTTACTCCTTGCTGATGAAAAAGATGTGGCGTAGGCGCGATTTGGCTTCACCTCTCAGCGAATTCCTTGGTACCGTTGTGGTTGTTCTTGTTCTGTGGTATGGAGGTAATCTAATATTTGCGGGCAAGGGCAATTTAGGCCCTGAGGCATTAATTGCTTACATTGGAATATTTTACATGATTATTAACCCTGCCAAGTCGTTTTCAAATGCATACTATAACGTACTTAAGGGTCTTGCTTCAGCTGATAGGGTCGATACCATTCTAAATGCCGAAAATCCGATCAAGGTTAGTGCTGGTGCTAAAACCATTGAATCGTTTAATCATGATATTGAATTCCGCAATGTAAGCTTTAAGTACCAGGACGATTGGGTTCTTAAAAACATTAACCTTACTATAAAAAAAGGTATGACTGTTGCCCTTGTAGGGCAATCGGGTTCGGGTAAGAGTACCATGGTCGACCTTATACCCCGTTTTTGGGATGTTACTGAGGGTGAAATTCTAATTGATGGTGTAAATATCAAGGATTACGACATAGCCAGTTTGAGGAATCTGATGGGTAATGTTAATCAGGATCCAATTCTGTTCAACGATACCTTTTATAATAATATAGCGTTCGGAGTTGATGGAGCCAAAATGGAAGATGTGGTAAATGCGGCTAAAATTGCAAATGCTCACGATTTTATTATTGCCACCCCCAATGGATACCATACCAATGTAGGCGATAGGGGAAGTAAACTTTCCGGTGGACAGCGCCAAAGGGTTAGCATAGCCAGAGCAATTCTGAAAAATCCACCTATCATGATACTCGATGAGGCAACCAGTGCTCTTGACACCGAGTCGGAAAGGTTGGTTCAGGATGCCATTGATAACCTCATGAAACACCGTACCTCCATTGTTATTGCACACAGGCTTTCTACTATCCGCAAGGCCGACTTAATTTGTGTCCTTCATGAAGGCGAAATTGTTGAGCGCGGAAAACACGACGAACTGCTTGAACTTAACGGTTACTATGCTAGGCTTCACAGTATGCAGTTACTGTAAAGTTACTGGACATTAGCTATTTTGCCGTTCTATTCAGGAACGGCTTTTTTATGTTGATTTTTTTTGAGCGGAATGAATTGAACAATTTGGCAGAGCCGTTCTCGGTTCGAACCCTTCGGCCCGGTATGAATAAAAAAAGTAGGAACACAACATTCCTACTTTGTGGCGGAGAGAGGGGGATTACTCGCAATGCTCGTGAACTCGAACGGCAGAGCCGTTCTCGGTTCGAACCCTTCAACCCGGTATGAATAAAAAAAAGTAGGAACACAACATTCCTACTTTGTGGCGGAGAGAGAGGGATAACTCGCATTGCTCGTGAGCTCGAACGGCAGAGCCGTTCTCGGTTCGAACCCTTCAACCCGGTATGAATAAAAAAAGTAGGAACACAACATTCCTACTTTGTGGCGGAGAGAGAGGGATTCGAACCCTCGGACCCGGTTACCCGGGTCAACGGTTTTCGAGACCGCCCCGTTCGACCGCTCCGGCATCTCTCCGTTATTCCGTTTTGGCTTGCAAAAATAATTACTTTATATCTATATCCAAACATATAGAACAAGTTTTTGCAATTGTTGTTACTTTTGTAATAAATATAAATATATAAATAGATGAATATGAATTTAAAGACCAAAGTGGATCACTTTTACCAATGGTTCAAGGCAAAGAAAAGGATTACCTATCCTGTTCTTGCAGTTGCAATTGGAATAGTAGCGGGTTACCTTTACTATTATTATATAGGGTGTAACAGTGGTAGTTGCCCAATAACCTCATCGCCATGGAGTAGTATGGGGATAGGTGGGCTAATGGGGTGGTTGTTGGTGTCAAAATAAAAAACGAAGGGATTTACCCTTCGTTTTTTTGGCGGAGAAAGAGGGATTCGAACCCCCGGTCCGCGTAAACGGACAACGGTTTTCAAGACCGCCGCATTCGACCACTCTGCCATTTCTCCGCTGCAAAAATAGTTGCTTTTTCCTTTTTGACAAATAGCTTGTTGAAAAAATGTTGAAAAAAGTATACTTTTACTTGCATTGTATCAAAAAAACACTGTAAATTAGCATCATATAAAGAGAATGGTTTATAAAAATCAACAAAAATGGCTATCGGGGCAAAAAAATATTTCAAAAAACTTGCATTTATTCATAAATGTAATAATTTTGTCTTTGATAGTCAACTAACTATTATTAACCCTAAATTCTATTTGTTATGAACAAAGCACAATTAATCGATGCAATTGCTGCTGAAGCCAAGATTACCAAGGCCGATGCTAAGAAAGCTCTTGACGCTTTCATCAAGACTACCGGTAACGCTCTTAAGAAAGGTGACCGCGTTGCTCTAGTAGGTTTTGGCTCTTTCTCAGTTGCTAAGAGAAATGCTAGAACTGGCCGCAACCCTCAAACCGGAAAGCCCATCAACATTAAGGCTAAAAAGGTTGTTAAGTTCAAAGCTGGTAGCGAACTTAGTGGAAAAGTTAACTAATTATTTGCTTTTTTTTCAAAAAGGAGAGCCTGCATTGGTTCTCCTTTTTTATTTTTGTTCAATGAAGCTGAATATTGACCCCACCGATAAAGAGCTACGCAAAAGGCTGATTGATTACCTGTCGCAATTTATTTACGATAGAAGGTATCAGCTATTCAGGAGCATCATTTGTAATAGAACACGCTACGTCACTGTTGTTCTTGAAGATATCTACCAGGCTCAGAATGCAAGCGCTACCCTTAGAACTTGCGATTGTTTAGGCGTTCAGGACATACACATAATTGAAAATCGCAACAAATTCTCAGTTGATAGCGAGGTTGATATGGGGGCTTCCAAATGGCTTACTCTACGCCGGTACAACAAGCTTGAGAATAACACCCTTGAGGCGATTAACGCCCTAAGAGAAAAGGGATATAGAATTGTTGCTACTACTCCGCACGATAATGATTGTACTATTAGGGAACTCGATTTATCAAAGGGAAAGGTTGCTTTGCTTTTTGGTACTGAGCTTACCGGTTTATCGGAATTAGCCCTCAAAAACGCCGATGAGTATGTTAGAATACCTATGTTTGGCTTCACTGAGAGTTACAATATTTCGGTTTCAGTTGCCTTAACCCTTTATGAGCTAACAAACAGGATTCGGAGTTCTGAAATTAATTATAGGTTATCGCCCGATGAACAGGATAAGCTGATGCTTCAGTGGCTGAGGGCTTCAATCCGTAACTCAAGTTTGATAGAAAAACGTTTTTTTAATGAACTAAAAATGCATTAGCCTGAATTTTTTCTATCAATTTTTTGTAAATTCGTAAAAAAATCACAGCAAAACAATTGGTTATGAACTGTATACTTGTAGATGACGATGAGATGTCGAGAAGGTTAATTGAGGACTATGCTTCAAGGGTTGACTTTATCAGTCTGGTTCGCTCTTTCTCCAATCCTATTGAGGCGCTAAGTTTCCTTCAAAACCAAAACGACGATGTTCATTTGGTTTTTCTTGATATCGAAATGCCCGAGATGTCGGGAATCGATTTTCTCGAGACCAGTTCAGCTAAACCCCAAGTTGTTATTATATCGTCAAAGGAAAAGTATGCCCTAAAGGCATTTGACTACAGTGTAACCGATTACCTTTTAAAACCCATTACTTTCCCTCGATTTTTTAAAGCAGTATCCCGATCCTATGAGCGTTACAACCAGTTACGTTCGCCATTCGACGATGATAGGGAAATTTTTATCAAGAAAAATAACTCGCTGGTACGGGTTAGGTATGGCGATATCCTTTGGATTGAGGCAATGGAAAACTACGTGATTATTGTGACCAGCCATGAACGGTTTACCATTCATTTAACCATGAAATCTATTGAAAATCAACTACCCAGCGTGAGGTTTAAGCGTGTTCATCGCTCCTTTATAGTTAATGTTGGTAAAATTGAATCCATTGAGGATAACGTGATATCGATACGGAGCAACGAAGGTCGTAAAACCATTCCCATTGGAAAATCGTATCGCGAGTCATTGATAAACGAGCTAAAACTAATTGCAAATAAGTAGGACGAAATGAATGTGTTGAGGCAGCTCTTTCTGGAGCATTTAGCCCAAACATCGGAATCGCCCCTAATGCTTGAGATAAATAAAGCTGACGGGGTTTTTCTATTTGGGCCAGATGGTAAAAAGTATTTCGATTTAATTTCCGGCATCTCAGTAAGTAACCTTGGTCATGGGAACCCCATGGTGGTTAAAGCTGTTCAGAATCAAGCGGCTGATTTCATGCACCTTATGGTTTACGGGGAGTACATCCAAAAACCTCAGGTTGAGCTCACCGCTCAACTTACCAGGTTACTGCCTGAGAATTTAAATTCGGTTTACCTTGTTAACTCTGGTAGCGAGGCCGTTGAGGGTGCGCTTAAGCTAGCAAAACGATTTACCGGTAGGAGTGAGATTGTAGCATTCAAAAATGCATACCATGGAAGCACACATGGCGCTTTAAGCGTAATGGGTTGCGAGGAGCAGAAGCGAAACTACCGCCCCCTACTCCCCGATGTACGTATATTAAACTTTAATAGTATAGCCGATTTAGATCAAATTACAACCCGAACAGCCTGCGTGATCATTGAGCCCATACAGGGCGAAGGAGGTATTCGATTACCTAACGTTGATTACCTTCGTAAGTTGAAACAACGATGCAGTGAAACGGGTGCATTACTAATATTTGATGAGATACAGACTGGAATGGGGCGTACTGGAAGCATGTTTGCTTTCCAAAGATTTGAGGTTATCCCTGACATTCTGTTACTGGCAAAAGCCTTTGGCGGTGGAATGCCATTGGGGGCCTTTATTTCATCAAAAGAAATTATGAGGGTATTAACCCACAACCCAATTCTAGGACATATAACTACTTTTGGAGGGCATCCGGTTTCGTGCGCTGCAGCCATTGCATCGCTCAACTTTTTGATCCATGAGAAAGTTGTTGAACAGGTTGAACATAAAGGCTCAATCATTGCCGAGGCTTTGGCAAAGCATCCAAAGGTTAGGGAGGTGCGTCGAGCCGGACTTATGATGGCTGTTGAGCTGGGAACGTTTGACACGGTTCAGGCGCTGATTAAGTATGGCCTCGACCACGGATTCATTTTGGACTGGTTTTTGTTCTGTAATACAGCAGTCCGCATTGCTCCACCTCTTATAATTACTGAGGATGAATGCCGAACCGTTGCAAATCTGATAGTTGAGGGTTTAAATGCTATTCAATAAAGTTTCTGTTATGCGCAGTGTAGTATTTTTGGGATTGTTTTTTTTGCCGCTTTCACTTTTTTCTCAGGCAGCATTCGATTTTGTTAAAACTGAGGATTCACTAAAGTTAGTTTTTAACAGTATTTCAGCAGAAACCTCCTACTCCCGTCGCGATTCGTTGAATACAATATTTTTAGGTATGCTCAGGAGTACCTTGGAGGTTCAAAGCTCGTTTACCTATCCTTTTGATTCAATCCGAATAGGGAAATTAAAATCGCCCGATGGCAGATTTCGGATTTTTACCTGGAATATCCCACAGCCGGGTGGTTACCAAAAGTATTTTGGCTTGTTGCAGGTTAAAAAGGCCGATGGAAATGTGGCGTTGATTGAACTTAAGGATGGTCGAAAAAATATTACCGATGTAAAAAACGAAAAGCTACCTGCTGATCGATGGATAGCCGCGCTTTACTATCAATTGGCTCAGTTCCCAACGGCAAACGGAAATGCTTATGTTCTGTTGGGATACGATTTCAATAATCTTTTTACATCAAAAAAGATTATAGATGTTCTAACTTTCGATAGCCAAGGTACTCCAATTTTTGGCTCACCGGTTTTCAATGTTGATGGTAAGTATAGGCTATCGCGGATTGTATTTGAATTCAATGCCCGAGTAAACATGGTGTTACGATACAACGATGATAGCAAAACCATTGTTTTCGATCATCTTTCACCTTCAAGCCCTGAATTTGCAGGCGACTTTCAGTATTACGGCCCCGATGGCTCATTCGATGGTTTTAAGCTTGAGGGTACTGAATGGGTGTATGTAAGAGATTTGGATTTAAGAAATCCACGTCGATCAAAACCTAAGCCGGTAAACGCTCCGGTCGACATTAAAGAGCCGGGATTCCTTTACAAGCCTAACTCATCACCCAAAAAATGATTATGGTTTACTTTTTTGCAAATTATCTTGAGTATAATAACTACAAACAATCAAACTAACCGTTAAATAAATGAAAAGGCTAATGACTTTAATTTGTTTTGCAACTGCCGGATTTGCAATTTCCAGTTGCGACTCAGGAAAAAAGAACGATGATTTCAAGTGGCAAGTCGATCAGTTTGCCGACATACGTATAATGCGTTACCAAATTCCTGAGTTTGAAAAACTCACACCCCAACAGCGCGTGTTGGTTTACTATTTAAGCGAGGCTGCCAAGTGTGGGCGCGATATTATCTGGGATCAGAATTATAAGCACAATCTTGCCGTGCGCTCAATACTGGAGGCATTATATAAAGGGTATCCTGGCGAACGGAATGGTGAGCAGTGGAACCAGTTTATGGTTTATTTGAAACGCGTTTGGTTCTCAAACGGAATCCATCACCATTACTCGAACGATAAAATTATGCCTGGTTTTAGCGCTGAGTACTTTACACAGCTCGTAAACCAAACCCCTGATTCACTCTTTCCTTCGGAGTTGGGAGGTAAGGTTCAAATCATCGAAAAGTATTTGCCAATCATTTTTGACCCTAACGTTGCTCCCAAAAGGGTTAACCAGGAAGCTGGTGTTGATATGGTGGCTCAGTCGGCTTGTAATTACTATGAGGGTGTAACTCAAGCCGAAGCCGAAAAGTTTTATGCCAGCATGGCAAATCCTGCCGATTCAACCCCTATATCTTACGGGCTAAATTCAAAGTTGGTAAAGGAAAACGGAAAGATTGTTGAAAAGGTTTGGTATATCGATGGCATGTATGGTAAAGCCATTGAACGTATTGTTTACTGGCTGGAGAAAGCCGCCACGGTTGCTGAAAACGACCACCAGCACCAGGTGATAGAAAAACTGATAGATTACTACAAAACCGGCGACCTTAAAAAGTTTGATGAGTACAATGTACTTTGGGTAAACGATTTACAATCCAGAGTTGATTTTGTGAATGGATTTATCGAGAACTACGGCGATCCCTTGGGCTACAAGGCAAGCTGGGAGTCGGTTGTAAACTTCAGAAACGATGAGGCAACCCGCCGCACTCAAACAATAAGTCAAAATGCTCAGTGGTTTGAGGATCACTCGCCAATTGATGATCAATTCAAGAAGAAAGAGGTAAAGGGAGTAACGGCTAAGGTAATTACCGTTGCTCAGCTGGGAGGCGATTGTTACCCTTCAACCCCTATAGGCATTAATTTGCCCAATGCCGATTGGATCCGTAAAGTTCATGGTTCAAAATCGGTTACCATGGATAATATTACATACGCCTACGATCAGGCGGCTCTTGGAAATGGTTTCCTGGAGGAGTTTGCCTGGTCGGCACAGGAGGTTGAGCTAAACAAAAAGTATGGATACCTGGCAAGCAGCCTACATACCGATTTGCATGAGTGCCTTGGCCACGGATCAGGCCAGCTAGCCGATGGAGTTAAAGGCGATGAACTTAAAAATTACGGTTCGCCGTTGGAAGAGGCCCGTGCCGATCTGTTTGCTCTTTATTACATAATGGACCCCAAAATGGTTGAGCTTGGCCTAATTCCCAATCTGGATGTGGCTAAGGTTCAGTATTCTAATTATATACGAAATGGTCTTATGACTCAGCTTACCCGTGTTGAGCTGGGTAAGAACATAGAACAGGCCCATATGCGTAATCGTCAGTTAATTTCAAAGTGGTGCTATGAGCAGGGAAAAGCCGATAATGTAATTGAGCGCAAAGAGCGCGATGGCAAGGTTTACTTTGTGGTTAACGATTTTGAGAAGCTCCGTCAACTTTTCGGGCAGCTTCTAAAAGAAATCCAGCGAATTAAATCAACTGGCGATTTTGAGGCCGGTAAAGATTTGGTTGAGAACTACGCCGTTAAGGTTGATTTCGATTTACATAAGCAGGTTCTGGATCGGTTTGCAAAGCTAAACATTGCACCATATGGAGGTTTTATTAACCCCCGGATTGTCCCGGTTATTCAGGGCGACAGTGTGGTAGATGCCTTGGTGGAATACCCCGATAGCTATGTTGAGCAGATGTTAGAATATTCAAAGAACTACTCATATCTACCCCTATATAACTAACATATTTTAATTTTTAAAGCCGGGTATTCCCGGCTTTTTTTATCAAATTTAAGTTTGGAATTTCCTTAGATAAGTCAATAGAAACAAGTTATTTATTTTTTATGGATGTTTCAATTGGCTAACCTCCTCTAAAAATGTTTCTGTATTCACATTTTTATTATCATAGGAATTGGTTAAAACCCTGCAATTTCATTGCAGGTACTTTAGTTTCTATAAATTTCATAGATT